>CAUPVH010000174.1:0-4773 GCA_963514635.1 uncultured Prevotella sp.
AATAGAAGGTTTGGCGGTTGTGGTGGGTGCTTTCGGGGTCGCCTAAATACTCCCAAACAGAGCCGTTATAGCCCACCGAGGCGTAGAAACGCGGTTCGCGGTTGGCATATTGCAGCGACACGTTGGCGGCCAATGGCTTGTATTTTCCGCGTCGATAGTCGCGTGCGGTGGTAAATCCTTTAAGACGTTCAGCACCGTTTCCGCCGTTCAGCTCACTGTCTTTGCCGGGACAGTCGGCACCGTCGTTCATATAATAGGCGTCTACCATCTTCTGTGTAAGGCCATGTGTGTTCCATCCGCCGAAGTCGCGAGGCATGGAATGGCGTGCAAACGACATCATGCTGTGGTTTATGCGTGTGGCGTTTTGGTCTATACGCGAGAATATCAGTTCGGGATTGTCTTCGGGAGCAACGTCTCCGTTGAACAAAACACGGTAAGACTTGAAGGGATCGATGTTTTTCCAACCTGTTGGCCAGTCGCTTTGGGCAAGTAGAGTCGGCAGGCACGATGGTGGCAGGGTCGCCCGCTGCATCTGTTGTGCTGAACGATGCGTGATAGAGATCGTACACGCCAAGCTGCATTACGTCTTTGCAGGCAGCGGCTGCGCGCGCCCATTTCTCTTCCTGATAGTCGGCGTTGAGCAATGCTCGGCCTTTGTCGTCTACCAACTGTTTGGCATAGGCATCGGTGTTCCCGTTGGCCAACGGACTGGCAGCGAAAGCCAATGCAAGGGCACGTGTGGCCAGGCAAGCACCCTTTGTGGGGCGTGCGATGTTTTCGCCGTCGCGCCTGGTGTATTGTATTTCCTTGGCGGCCTGCACCATTTCGCTGCTAATATAGTTGGCCACCTCTTCGTACGAGCTGCGCGGAGTGGCTATTTCTTCGTAACTAAGGGTGTAATCAACGCCTTCGTCGGGCATGATTGGCACAGGACCGTAACGGCGGAGCAACAGCCAATAGAAGTAAGCACGCACAAAACGTGCCTGCCCTTTAAAGTCGAGCCGTTCTTTTTCGGTCATTTCGGTGTTCCTATAAATGTTGGCGATGAACACTGAGGCCTGATAAATGCCCTTGTAACACATTGTCCAGCCTTGGTTAAAGTCGTTTTCGTCGTATTCTCCTTGCATGAACGTGTTGTACGAAAGCTCGTCAGCCTCTTTTGAGTCGTAGTTAACGTCGCGGTCGCCATAGTACATGTCGTCGGCAAAGGTAAACGAATTGGTTTCTTTCTCTTTGCCAACAACATCGGCGTTCTCGTCTTTCAAGAACGAATAGGCGTAGGCAAGCCATTGTTGGGAGCGTATTCTGCTGGTGAAGACCTTTTCAATCGTGATACGGTCTTCAAAGTATTTGTCGGAGTCCAGATAGTCGTTGCAAGCGGAAAAGAGTGTTCCGATGCCCAACACCAACGTTATCAGGGCGATATTTTTACGTTTCATGATGTATGTCTGTGGTTATAAACTAATTTGTATACCTGCCGTAAACGAACGGGTGATGGGGTACTCCTCACCTCGTTTGTCGCTGTCGAGTTCGGGGTCCCAAAGGTCGAAGGCTGACCAAGTGATGAGGTTTTGCCCCGAAATGTAGAGTCGCACGTTCTCCAAGTGTATGGAATTGACCCAGGGTTTGGGCAGCGTGTAGCCGATATCGAGGTTTTTAAGGCGCAAGAAACGGCCGTTTCGTAACCAGAAACTAGATGGTTGCTGGTTGTTTTCGTAGTTGCCGTAACTCAAACGAGGATATGGTGCGTTGGGATTTTCTGTCTCCTTGGTGCCCGAAATGTCCGATGAAATCCATCGGTTGTCGGTTACTCCTTTAAGGATATTTCCCCAGCGACCTTTGCTGAAGGCGTTAATCGTGCTACCATTGATAAGGAAGGTGTATTTGCCTGCGCCTTGGAAATGTAGATTGAGGTCTAACCCGCGCCAGCTGACGGAGGCTCCAAGCCCGTAGATAAGACTAGGGGTGCTAGTTGCACCTATGGCAACATAGTCGCCTTTGTCTATTACGCCGTCTCCGTTGACATCCTTATACTTGATGTCGCCAGGTTGTACGGCTCCCCAACTTTGTTTGGGCGAATTGCGAATGTCGTCGTAATCGCGGAAGAGCCCTTGTGCGATAAGTCCCCTTTGTTGACCAACGCGATATCCTTTTTCGTACTGATAGGCGTACACGTTATTCTCGTCGTCGTGTTCTAGAATGGTGTTCTTACTGTAAGTGATGTTCCCGCGAATGGTCCAATTAATCTCCCCGATGTGGTCCTTGTATTGGAAGTTTCCATCGAAACCGCTAGTTTTCACAGCACCAACGTTTGCCCAAGGGTGGCTTTCAAGTCCAGTAATGTCGGGTAAGAAGTTGCGTTGCATGAAGATACCCGTTCTCTTCTCGTAGAAGTAGTCCATTGTGAGCGAGAACTTATTGTCAAACGCCACGAAATCAAAGCCAACGTCGGTTTTGCGCGCAATCTCCCATGTAACGTTTGGTGATGCCACCTGCGTGTAATGCATGCCTTGGGTGAGGTTAGTGACGAGCTCTGATCCCCAATGGTAACCTATATTCTCCTTGGTGAAATCAATGGTGTAAAGGTAAGGGAAACGATTCTTTTTACCTGCATTGTCGTTACCTACCTTACCCCACGAGTAACGTAGCTTAAACATGTTGAGCCACGGTAGATTTTTCTTGATAAAAGGTTCTTCGGCTACGTTCCATGCCAACGAGAAGGCAGGGAAGAAACCAAAGCGATGGTTGTCGGCAAAGTTTTCGGAACCGTTATAGCCGAAGTTGAAGTCGGCAAAATAGCGTAGGGCGTAGTTATAGGTTACTTGTCCAGCAATGCCTTGGTTCTTTTGGCTGACAGAGTTTTTGATGTCTTTGCCGATATCTTGTGTTCGTATGCGCTCATCTTGCGTAAAGCGAGCAATGGCACTGAAATTATGTCGCTTGTCGAACGTGCGATTCCAGCGTAACAAAGCCTCCAAAAACTCGTGGCGCGAGCCGTCTCCACCTGATGTTTGTGCCATTGGCGACTCGTCAAAGAACTTTTGCCAGACGATGTTGCCTTGCGAGTCGCGACTGTTGGCGCGATACATGGCAGGCCAAAGGCGACGGTATATGTGGTTGCTATTATAGGTGTCGTATCCAAATCTACCCGTAAACGAGAGACCGCGAGTAACGAAATCCAACTTTTGGTCTATCGTCACGTTTGTCTGTATGTTGTTGTCCCATTCTTCGTTGTAGCCTGTACGTGTGGCCGAAACCCAGGGATTCATCTGATATTTCTCGCGACCATAGGCTGGAACATAGCCGTTGGAATAGAGAGCAGGAGAACTTAGGGCGTTGAAACCAAAGAGTTCGCCCCATACATATTGGTCGCCAAGACCAGGACTGTTGCGCTTGTTGAGGTTGCCCGATACGCCTAGTTTGATAACAGTTGTGGGCGTAACGTCTATATCTACGTTCATGCGATAGTTCCAGCGTTTGAAATTGGCGTTGGTGTCGTACTTGTTGCGCAAAGTTTCGTCGGTGTTATACATGCCTTGGTCTTCCACATACGATAGGGATGCGAAGTAACGAGCTGTGTTTCCACCGCCACTCAAACTCAAGTCGGCACGATAGCTCATCGCACCATCTTTAAGAAGAAGTTTCGACCAGTCTACGTTGGGGTAGAAGTCGGGGTCTATTCCCGACCTGATTAGTGCCAGCTCTTCGGGTTGATACTGCGGAGGGAGGTTGCGCGTTATGCGTGCCTCGTTGAGCAGAGTGGCATACGTGGGCGCATCAACAAACTTCGGGGTGATGGTACGGGTGTTATACGATGCCTCACCTTTTACGTTGATATTTATCTTTCCTGCCTTACCGTGCTTGGTAGTGATGAGAATAACGCCGTTAGCACCTTTCGAACCATAGATGGCCGTTGCCGAGGCGTCTTTCAATACCGAGAAACTCTCAATGTCTTCAATGTTCAAGTCGTCTATGTTCTTTCGCTCAAAACCGTCTACAAGTATCATCGCCTCGGCGCTTGCACCGAAGGTTGAGATGCCGCGAACCCAAAAGCGCGATGTGCTTTTACCTGGCTGCCCCGACGATTGCATGGCGATAATGCCTGGAACATTACCCGCCAAGGCGTTGGTGAAGTTCGACGAGGGGAACTGTTTCATCTGTCCAAGGTCTACATTGGTGATGGCACCTGTAACGGTGAGTTTCTTTTGTGCGCCAAGACCCGTGATAACAACCTCGTCGATGGCGTTGAGTTTCTCCTCAACCATTTGTACGTCGATAACCCTTCTGTCGCCTTTAACCAGTACGCTCACGGGTTTGTAGCCAATATAAGAGAACACCAGCGTTTGGTATTGCTGCATCTTGATGGTGTATTTACCGTCAATGTTGGTGATGGTACCCAGTCCCTTGGCGTCTTTCACGGTGACACTAACGCCAATAAGGGTTTCTCCCGTGGCGTCGGTTACTGTTCCCGATATTTCCAGCTGTTCTTGTGCCAACGCGTTAAGCATTATGCCGCACAACATCCAGAATAATATAAATATCTTTTTCATTGTCTTATGGCTAAAATAGAAATGTTATTTTTCCATCGAAATAGTACGTATCTTGCGTCCTTGGGTATCGAGGATATAGAACGTGTTAGAGCTCTCGTCGTAAGCAATGCCCGTAGGGCTGTTAAAACGAGCCACTTCTCGCAGGTCGCCATCTTCCGTTCCCCATGCGTTTCCATCGCCAGCTTGCGACGAAGTGCCACGTCCTGCGTATGTGCGAACGATG
>CAUPVH010000175.1:0-4757 GCA_963514635.1 uncultured Prevotella sp.
AAAATCATGAGTTGGCAACCAATCTAGAAAGGCAAAATGGTGCAAAATGCAGGTTCTGGGCTTAAAAATAGACAAACTCCAAGGCACGAAAGGTTAGAAATAGTGGATGAATACCTACTTTTTAACCAGTATTTTCGCTGGAACGGAATAGAATTGGGAACGTCAATGTAAATTAAAAGAAATATTTTAACTTTTGTGAGTTGATGAGTTGTTTAGTTGATGAGTTCACGAGTTATACTTATACGCGATTAGGGAGAGACAACTTACAGCCTGAACAAAACAAAGGAGTTATTAACACCCCTTGCACCAGCTACCGCATTGTGTTTGGCCTATTATTAACTGCCAACAATCCTGCAACAAATAACAACAGAAACGGAACTTACCTCATACAGCTACCAAGAACAATGTTCTTCCGTATATGTTCTTCGTTATCTCCACCCCGTTCTATCAATGCGGCCCTATACATAACTGACTTTCATTTACAATTTTCTGCACAATGTGTTGCACACATCAATAAAATGTGTTACTTTTGCACCCGAAATAACAAAGGAGAGGTGCTCGAGTGGTTGAAGAGGCACGCCTGGAAAGCTTGTATACGCCTAAAGCGTATCGGGGGTTCGAATCCCCCTCTCTCCGCTTACATTAAGAGTTTAGTCCCTAAGTTGATACAACTTGGGGACTTTTTGTTTTATCGCGATGCTGTTTTGTCTCCGCTTGTGGGGCAACAACCCAGAGAATGCGCTAGAAATATAACGACAATCTTGCAACAATCCACTGATTTTACAGCTGCAATTTAGCAATCTATTTGTTGCCGTTTCAATTTATAAGAACTTTAATTGAAGAGTGGTTACAATGTAAGCAGTCTTTTCATTTATGGTCAACATGTTCCTTTTTAAAGTAGTTATTCCCACCTTTGCATCATCTTACTGTTAAAAATGAAATGCAATTAATATTTAACGAATGTAAATTTGTAACTTAAAATAAATTATGTTACTTTTGCACCGCACAAAGAAACACAATGGAAAAGCGTTTATGAGGCAACGAATTGAGAAGAAGTTGAAGCATCAATAGTGCTTTGGAGCTGTAGGCGCAACCTTTTTAATCATAAAATGCGTTGAACCACAATGAAAAGTTCCTGTTACTGAACGCAACAATGGTTGGTTTAGACATGCTTGCACCCAAAGGATTCAGGCTGTCGATGCTTACTCATACACACCATTTGACAACAAATAGAGGTAGGCACAAGCTAAAACAAGACCCTTTCTCACGTCTGCCCTAGGCAAAATTGGCGGTTTTCGACTTCTCAATCAACCACCGAAACAAAATAAATTGCTCCTTGTCGTCTTTAAGTATGAGCCCAAACGTGTATTAATGTAACAATCACACATAAAAAGCCAAAATAATTAATATAAAAATGAACAAACAGATGAAAAGAACATTGTTTATGGCACTTGCAATGCTATCAACTGCTGTGCTTTCGAATGCCAATCCAATAACAAAAGGCCAAGCCTTGAACATTGCGTCGAAGTACATCAACAACCCTACGTTATCGAAGAACACACCTGTAACGCGCTCTGCACAAGCCAACGAGCAGCCTGCATATTATATCTTCACGAGTTCGAACGATAAAAAGTTCGTCATCATATCAGGAGAAAGCAAACTAAACGAATTGGTTGGCTATGGAGATAACATGTCGAAGAATAGTGACGAGCAGCCACCCTACTTCAAAAAGTTTTTAAACGATTATGAACGTGTGGTGAAAGCTGTACGCAAAAACAACGTACAAACACCTACAACGCAGATGCCCATCAAGCGAAAGGTGGAGCCATTGCTTACTTGTAAGTGGAGCCAGTATTTTCCTTATAACAAATATACGCTTAAAATTGATGGCAAAACAACGCCTACTGGCTGTGTAGCAACTGCAACAGCACAAGTGATGTACCACCACAAATGGCCCAAAAAACGTCCTGCAGGGTATGTTAAAAAAGAGGGCGACGAAGCCAGGATGAGTCCTACTTTTTGGTGGGATGATATGAAAGACACCTCTAACAAGATGTTTTCAGAACGATCCAGGCAAGCTGTTGGCGTGCTGATGCGCGACATTGGCAAAGCCGTTAACATGAGATATTACCACAAGGGGAGCGACTCAAACTTGCAATATGCGTGCAATGCACTTCGAGATAAGTTTGATTATACGGTACGTTTCCTTGATAAAGACTTCTTGCCTGCTAACGAATTCCTCAAAGAAGTGATGCAAGAAATATCCAACGGCTATCCTGTTTTGGTTTGCGGAGGCCCACATGCCTATGTTTACGACGGCTATGATGAGCGTGGTTTTCTACATACCAACTGGGGATGGGAAGGACTAAACGATGGTTATTTTGATATAAACACCATTTATTTAAATGTTACGGGCTTTGCGCTTAGTGGCACGTTTTGGGATGACATGTCTGTTGTTTTTGCCCATCCCAATGATGGTAAGGCCGTTCCGTTTAAGGAGATAGAACGTGGATTGGATGCTCGCACCACCACTGCATTCACCATTAGCAAAACAGAAGCAACACGAACAGAGAAATTGAGTGCTTCAATTATAAAGTTAGGCTCATATAGTCCTGTTAAAGGAAAGCTGGGTGTGTTTACTGGTAAGGTTGCACTGGCACTTTATAACCACAAGAACGAACGGGTGAAAATATTTAACTCTGCCAGCGACAACCTAGTTTGGGCATCTATTTTCACCGCTATGAATTTTGATTTGGCTAACATTAGCTTTGAAGGTTTACCCAATGGACACTATCGTTTGGTGCCCGTCTTCTCTGAAATGCTTGATGAACAGACTAAGAAAAACGGCGAGTGGAAACCCATTAACCACGCCAATGAAATGGAAGTTGAACTCACAACAAACGCTGTTCGCATCAACACCAACAACCCCCAGAATGTTGTTACCATTGAAAAGAGGCCAAGTGTGCTTGCTCCTTTCTATGAAGACTCGGGCAAGATGGGAGCTTTTAGTTTCACCATATATAACCCAGGGCGAGAAGAAGTACGTGGCGACTTGGTGATGACGCTTAAAAGCCTTGAAACCAATAAGGTTTATAATGCCTTTTTACTTACCCCTAACGTTGTTGCACAGCGTCTTGGGCACACCTCTTTCACCATCAACATGCAGGCATTATACAATAATCCTGGCGATTTCGGCAAATTAAAAACTGGTAAATACAGTGTAACCCTATCTATAAAGGTTAAGAAAAAGAATTCGGAATATATTGTTCCCATTACAATGAAAGAGTCTTTTGAAATAGAAGTTTTGCCCGATCCCCAGCAAGGAACGATTGAATTTAATTTTGTAGACTTCTTAGTAGATGGTGCTAACGCCAATTACAGCACCTTCCAGCTGAACAAAATAAAAGAGATTGGCTTGCAAGTGCATGCCAGGGTGGCTGGATATCAAATCAGAGAAGGCTATCGTGGGCGCATTTATTATCGTTTGCTCGACCTGACAGAAAACAAATGGATTGATTTAGGCTCTGCAAATAATGTTTATCTGCCTTGCGAAAAGCCAAACGATGCCAGCAAAACACGTGTTACTTTTAACGCCTCGATGCTGAAACCCAACCGCTCTTACGAAATACATCTTGAAATTGAACGAGGTGGAAAGCGTGAAGACGTTTGGAATCCTAATGCAAAGCGCAATGTGTTCTACACGGTTGACGATTTGAAGACTACTGCAGTCGACTCGCTCGAAGCAGATGACAAAGCGCCAAAGCGTATCTTTAACATTGAAGGAGTGCGGCAAACGCAGGCTTGGGAAAACCTTCCAGCAGGCATCTATATTGTAGACGGCAAGAAAGTGATGAAGAAATAAGCATAAGCTTGCCTCACTTTTAAGCGCAGAAGAAATGATACTAAAAAGGTTGTCTTTATACATATAAGGGCAACCTTTGGGCGTAATACATGTCTCAATGAAATATGGTTGCAAGGAAAAAGCAATGCAAGTGCAGTGTAAATTGCTGCACAAAAGCATTGAGTTTGCAGAAAAAAGGGGAAAGAGTTGATGTGGTTTTAAAATCTATTTCTTGGCAACATTCATTTGTATTGTGAGTAACGTTCCTTCAAATATTTCTCAATCTCACCCTTTGTTAGCATACGCAGTTGCTGGGAAGTGCAAGCCGTGTATCTCGGCGACACGAACAAAGGTTGTGTTGAGGTGCAACGCTTATGCTTATTGTTGTGCAAATAACGGTTCAACTCCAACTCCGAGGGGAATATCTTGTATTCTTTTCTCCCCTTATCGTTCTCTATTTCGTAGATTTCGCAAGGCTTTTGCCACACCACTTCGGCTGCTCGCAGATACAAAATGGCTACATCAAGCGACTTAAAAGGGAACTTGGCACGAAACCTTCCCTTTGCATCTATGTCTGCACAGATGCATCTGCCACAGCTATTGCACACATATTGGCGATGATGACGCAAACAATCTTCGGGGTTAAGCAATGGTGTTGCCCGATTATTGTCGGCATAACATTCCTTACAACCTGTCTTCATTGTGTCTTTTCCTTTTCCGTTTACCATAAGATGCTAAGTTTTTATTCTACCATTTGCAGCAGTCTACCGATTTCAGCGGCATGAGTTCGACAATAATACATCACAAAGGAGATGTAAGGAACAAACACCACGATGCTCCAAAATAAACCTTTTGCGGTGGCTTTATAATCGCCAATGCGATAGAGCATGTAGGTTGCCCACACTATATTGAGGGT
>CAUPVH010000176.1:0-4756 GCA_963514635.1 uncultured Prevotella sp.
TGTACGCTCTGTGATAGTCGCTGCCGATGTATGTCGCCGTGAGGTTGGCTAGCAGGTTTGCTTTGCTAGCGAATTGCTTGTCGAGGTAAAAGTCTAGCGAGGCGTTGTGCGTTCTGTCCCTAGTGAGCAACGCTTCTGAGAAGAAAGGCGCGCCGTTGCTTTGCGCATGGCTTTGCGAATCATTTTCGGGCTGGCGCGATGTGGCGTAATTGGCCATGATGTTGAAGAAAGAATTGCGCTCGTCTAGCAGTTGGTTATACTCCAATTGTATGCTGCCGCCACGCAATTTGTATGTCCTGTCGTCGCCTTGGGCGTTAAGTGTCATATTGCTAGTGGGGTAACGAAAGGTTTTATTGCTGTTGGTGAACACGCCACTCACATTTTTATAATGGCTGGTTGCCTTGATGGATAGTTGGCTTTTCAGCCCAATAAGCTTAAAATAGGCGTAGGCATTGCCCTGTTTGGCGGTTAGGGCGTTGGCGATTTGCACTCCGCCTTGCATCCCCTCGTATCCCCGTTTGGTGTGAACCAATAACACAGCGGCCACGCCATCGCCGTAAACGATGCCTGGGTTGTCGATGTATTCCACCCTGGCGATGTCTTGTGGTTGCAGGGCAGCAAGGTCTGACTGTTTAGAAGGCATGCCATTGATGCGTATTTGCAGTGCACCGCCTTTCTGCGAAGATAGCGTTCGGTTCATTAAGTCGAATTGAAGGTCGGGTAATGCCATGCGTTGCAGCACGTCGTAGGCATCGGTGCTTTGTCGCTTTATTGCGTCTGAGGGGTAGAAAACCCACCTGTCGGCTTTCTTTTGTAGGTTGGCCGATACCATAACTTCATCCAGTTGCACGGTATCGGGCTTTAAAAGGAGTTCGCCTAGGTCTGTGTCCTTGTTCAATTCCGCGATAGTCAGCGTCATAGGTTTATAGCCTACGCTAGTTATGTGTAGAAGATAGGAGGAAGGAGAGAGGCCGTTTAAGGCGAATTTACCGTTTTCGTTACTCGCGATAGCGGCTTTTGCGCTTACTCCATCGGCTGCTAATAAGGTTATTTGCGCTGCCTTTATGGGCTTTCGTGTTGTGTTGTCGCTTATCTTTCCGCTAATGAAGAAACTTTGGGCGCAAACCATCTGTATGGCGCACAACAACACGAGGCATAGCTTTTTGCGGAGCGAGAGAAAAGCTTGTGCCTGCGAACGGATGACGTTCTTCAACATGCAGTTGTCTGTCTTTTTTGTGTAAATCATTGTAGTTGCTGCTATTATTCAACGCCTGTCTTCTGGTCAGAACTCTTTAAGCGGCTATCGCGTTTCAGCTCTTTGGGGTTTCCGCTTTTAAAGGTATAGGTTATGTCTAGGCCGAAGGCCCTAGCTGTGAGATAGTTGGTTTGCGAACGCGAGAAGTGGGTGAGGTGCTGTTCGACCAACAGCTCGTTGTACTTTTGGAAAGGCGAGTTGATTACTACCCTTGTATTGAGCGAACCCTTAAAGAACGACTTGCTGATTGCTAACGATGAGATGGAGAAGGCGTGCGATTTTGCCCATATCTCAGCAGGGTTTTTATAGTTGCCGTACTGCAGGGCGATTGTCCAGTTCTTCTTTAATAGTACGTCGCACATCAGCGTTAGGTTGTATGCGGTGTTGGTTTTGTCCCAAAGTTGTTCGCTTTCTTGATTCTTATACCAGTCGATATTTCCAGAGAAGGTGAGCGAAAGCAGTGGTAGGGGACGGTAATTAAGGTAGAGGTTCGACCCCAAGTTGCGTGCAAAGACTATATTTTGATATTGGGTGATAAGCTGTTTTTTGTCGGCATTGTATCTAGGAAAGGCCATAATGGGGTGGTTTGTCCATTTGTAATGCAGACTGTAAGAAAGAAACAGCGTGTTGGAGTAAAGCGAATATGATGTTTCTAGCGTGTGGGTGTAGGCGTCTTTCAGTTGTGGGTTGCCCTCGGCTGCTAAGTATTGCGACACAATAGCCTTGAAAGGATTGAGCATGAGTATGCTTGGGCGCGTTACACCCGTATTGTAATTAAGCGACAATGAAGAGCTTTTGCCCTGATAGTATATGCTTGCGTAGGGTAGAGCATAATGCTTTCGGTTAGTGAAGTTGTACACCGTTTGTTGTGGATATTGCATCTTTAAGTCGCCATATTCCCACCTTAGTGAGGCGTCTAGGCTAAAGTTGCCTACACCAAGCGAAATAGATGCGTAGGCAGCCGATACGTTTTGTGTGTATTTCAACTGCTGTTGTTGTAGGTTTTCTGCCGCATCGTCTACCCATTCTCCGTCTTTCAGCAACCTGTTCGAAGATTGGATGTTTCCGTTTCGCAAGGTTTGCTTACCGCCAACGAGCAGTGTTGTGTTGTCGTTGTTAACCAAATTAAAGTCAACCGACAGGCTATGCTCGTGCAGTCCGCCGTTTGTTTTGCGCCTGGTTCTGCGCTCGTTGCCAAGCAAATTGCTGTAGGTTTGGTAATAATGTCTTACGTCTGGGTTGTAGGTATACCGATAGCCGACAACCCAACGCTCGTCTCCCGTGTTGCGAAAGAGGTTTCGATAGATGACGTTCGCTTCGGCAGTGCCTGTCGTATTCTTGTTTTCGGTGTCGAAAGTGCTTTGTAATGGTGCTTGTCCTTGTTCGTTAAAGGTTTGTTGCCACAGGGTGTTTAGGTTGGTTTGCTCTATCAAGGCGTGTCCGTCTAGGTACAGTGTGTTCAGCGTGTCGGGCCTCCATTGTAGCATAGCCCTTACGATGTGTTTCTTCCAATCGCCGTCGCCAACGCCTTTACCATTGTATTCTTGCCATTGAGAACCTTGCGCATACCTGCTCTTTGATGCTATGGGCTGCTTTCGTTGGCCATCAAGAGCGTAGTTATAACCCAATGAATAGTCTATGTTTTTGTACGTTCCCATGAGGTTGAGGCCTGCATTGGCTCTTGGTTGGGTGTTTGCCCCGGCGTTAAGGGTTAGGGCATAGTTGTCGAAAAGCTGCTGATTGGTAACGATATTGATTATCGCGTCGCCCACATCGCCGCCATAACGGGCGTTTATACAGTCGATAACTTCAATCTTTTTCACAGTGGTAACTGGGATGGATTGCAGTACGGCCTTGGGCGAAGACTGCGCAATGCGGTAGGGATGCCCATTGAGAAAGATGGAGAAAGAGGTGCTGCCCTTCACCGTAATGTTGTCGTTGGCATCAACATTCACCAACGGAACGCGGTTAAGGGCGGAAAGCAGGTTGGTGGATTGTGCGGCAAGGTCTTTTGATAGGTCGTATTCCAATCCGTTGTGTGTTATCTTGATAAGACGTTTTCGCCCCACAACAGAAACTTCGCCCAATACGTTGGCATTGGCCGAGAGTTTTATGTGCAGCGTTTTGTCGGCATCGAGTGTCACGCTTTCTTTGTGATTGGTGTAGCCCACATTGCTAAGCCGCAACTCGTAAAATCCTGCTTGCAGCGGAATTACGCACTTGCCGATAGAGTCGGAGTAACATATCAAGCTGTCTTTCGCTCCGTTAACTTTGATGTTAACGAAGGGTAGAGGTTCTCCACTAAGACCGTCACTTACGATAAGGGTCAGCTTTTGTTGTGCCTCTGCCTTCTCAACATAAACCGAAAAACAAAGGAACATGAGCAATAGATATGTATTTAATGTTTTCATTTGTCGTTGGGATAAGGAATGAAACGGGAGTGTTGATAGCCTGTTCTTTGTGCAAGACGCCCTAAATGCGATGTTTTTGCATCGCCGTTGTCGGTGCACATTGGTTATATCATGGGATGCAGGAAAGCATTCCGCATCTTTCTAGGCGTGCAGATGAGGGTTACACCTTGCAAATATATGAATTTTCTCAATATGTTCCAAATTAAATTTCAACACGTATACCGCGCCAATGCCTTAACCATCATTGCATTTGGCGTTTTTGAGAGTGTGCCTTGCTGCCTATTCCTGTTGTTGGTTGTGTTCGCTTTCAATGGTGATGGATGGCACTTTTGTCGTTTAGTGGCAGTAAAGCTGGGATAAATATGGCTTAACATAGCTATTTGAAATGCAGCCTGTGTTGACGAATGAAGGCACAATGTTTTTGTGGTTTGAGAGAGTTAGGCTGCCGCTTTGCACCGTATTTTCGGCTTTAATTTGTTGTTGCTGCATTATTTTGCTACCTTTGTTGCATAATTTGCGACTTTGTTTGATGGCGGTAAATGTCGCATCAAACAAATCTACTTACTATGTTTATAAACGAAAGATACAATTGAACTGCATTTATGAAATCAGGAAAAGTATATAGTTTGGCGTTGTTGGCGTTGGCCTGCTTGGCGGTTTGTGGCTTGCAGCCATCTAAATGTAGCAGACAGTTGAGCGATGTGCGTGCCTATCAGGAACAGGAAGGTGGGCAGATTAATTCTGATAACGAGAACGGCATAGATGCAGAAAATAGCCAAGGGAAAGCGAAGTATAAGACTGCTAATGGGCTGGAAGTGCCAGGAAAACTGACCGACAGGCCTGAACAGATATTGAAACGAGTGGCCTATCGTATAACAGCGACCTGCGCATACCTAATTGGGTGGCGTGGCAGCTTACGGGGGCTCATACCGAGGGAAAGAACAAGCGGGCGGGCGTTAAGTTTCATGAAGACACGGATGTGCCGATGCCTAGGGCGGTGGATTTTGACTACGTAAGGAGTGGTTACGACCGCGGACACCTTTGCCCATCGGCCGATAATCGTTGGGATGCTACTGCACAAGAGCAATCG
>CAUPVH010000177.1:0-4752 GCA_963514635.1 uncultured Prevotella sp.
TTCCGCTGAAAGCTGTTAGTGGTTCGTATTATCGTTGGAAGGATTTCCGCGACTTTTATCTGAAAAAATTAGACGCTTACAAAGAATAAATGCAGGATGAAGCCTACTTTGTGGCGAAACTAACGCTGCGCCACATCAAACCAACGGCTACGCGACTGCTTATTGTTCGCGAGATGATGCGAGGCGACGAAACCATTTCGTTGCCCGAACTTGAACGGCTATTACCCACGATAGACAAGAGCACCATCTCGCGAACACTCTCGCTTTTCTTGCTCCACAGGCTCATTCACGCCATCGACGACGGGTCGGGCGCGCTGAAATACGCCGTATGTGCAGACGATTGCGACTGCACCGTGCAAGACGAGCACACGCACTTTTACTGCGAACATTGCCACCGCACGTTCTGCCTTAAACAGCTGTCGGTACCCGTAGTGCCCCTGCCCGCAGGCTTCCAGCTAAATAGTGTGAACTATGTACTTAAAGGGCTGTGCCCCGAATGCGAAAGGAAGAAGATAAGATGTTAAGATGTAAAGGAGTTAAGACGTTGAGGAGTTAAGGAGTTAAGGAGTTATGGAGTTATGGAGTTAAGCCAAATGCTTTGTTGCAGAGTAAAAAAAGAACTCATAAACTCACAAAGTCATAAACTCACAAACTCACAAGCTCATAAACTCACAAAGTCACAAGCTCACAAGCTCATAATCTCACAAGCTCACAAACTCACAAGCTCACAAAGTCACAAGCTCATAAACTCACAAAGTCACAAGCTCATAAACTCATAAACTCACAAGCTCACAACCTCATAATCTCACAAGCTCACAAACTCATAAAGTCACAAAGCATATCACTCCCCTCTCCCCTTGGAGAGGGGTTGGGGGGTGAGGCCGAGAGGGGTTGGGAATGAGGCCGAGAGGGGTTGGGAATGAAGCTTTTTATTCAAGATAACACATGGAACAAAAAACAACCAAAGCCGTTATTTACGGCGTTAACGACCGCCCACCCTTGCAAGAAACCCTTTTTGCGGCCGTTCAACACCTGCTCGCCATCTTCGTGGCCATCATCACACCACCGCTAATCATTGCCAAAGCCCTGAGGATGGACCTCGCCACCACGGGCTTTCTCGTGTCGATGGCCCTCTTCGTGTCGGGTGTTGCCACATTTATACAATGTCGCAAGCTAGGTCCGGTGGGCTGCGGACTACTCTGTGTGCAAGGCACCAGTTTCTCGTTCATCGGTCCAATCATCGCCATTGGTCAGGCAGGTGGGTTGCCTTTGATATTCGGAGCCTGCATCGCCGCCGCTCCCGTAGAGATGGCCGTTAGCTATTCGTTTAAATATCTACGCCGTATTATCACGCCTTTGGTAAGCGGAATCGTGGTGATGCTCATCGGGTTGAGTCTTGTCAGGGCAGGCGTAATGGCCTGCGGAGGCGGCGACCCCACGGCCGTAGACTTCGGTTCGCCGCGCAACCTCATCGTTGCAGCCACGGTTTTGGCCAGTGTTATCGCCCTGAATTGCAGCAACAACAAATACGTACGCATGAGTTCCATCATCCTAGGCGTGGTTATTGGCTACGTGTTGGCACTCTGTATGGGCATGGTAGACTTTGCTAGTTTGAACGTAGGCGATGTGCAATCGTTCTATGTACCCGTTCCCTTCAAGCTAGGTATCGACTTCAACGTCTCGTCTATCATTGCCGTGGCATTGGTTTATCTGGTTACGGCCATCGAGGCCACGGGCGATGTAACGGCCAACTCGATGGTGTCGGGCGAGCCCGTAGACGGCGAAGTGTACGTGAAGCGCGTTTCGGGAGGTGTGCTTGCCGATGGACTTAACTCGCTTTTGGCAGGTATATTCTCATCATTCCCCAACTCAATCTTCGCCCAGAACAACGGCATCATCCAGCTTACGGGCGTGGCGAGCCGCTATGTGGGCTACTTCATCGCCGCCATGTTGGTGGTTTTGGGCCTCTTCCCCATCGTGGGCATCGTATTTTCGCTCATGCCCTCGCCCGTGTTAGGCGGTGCCACGCTGCTAATGTTCGGCACGGTGGCCGCCGCAGGCGTTCGTATTGTAGCCAGCGAGAAACTTGATCGCAAGGCCGTACTGGTTATTGCGGCTAGCTTGGCATTGGGAATGGGCGTTGAACTAATGCCCGACATCCTGAAACAATTGCCCGAAGCAGTGCGCACCATCTTCTCGTCTGGCATCACCACGGGCGGACTTACTGCCATCTTAGCTAACGCACTGTTTAATAGGAAGTGATTTTAGTTGGTGAGTTTATGAGTTGATAAGTTGGTAAGTTTTTGAGTTATTGAGTTTATGAGTTTAGGGTGAGCATACAATCTGCTTACCAACTCGAAAGCTCAGAAACTTGTTAATTCCAAAACTTACCAACTCATAAACTCACCAACTTACAAGCTCACCAACTCAAAAACTCAAAAACTCATAAACTCAAAAACTTACCAACTCACAAACCCAAAAGCTCATAAACTCACCAACTCATAACCCCACCAACTCACAAATGGATAAATTAAAAACGCGCATTCTTCAAGACGGCAAATGCTACGAAGGCGGCATTTTAAAGGTAGACAGCTTTATCAATCACCAGATGGACCCCAACCTGATGATGGAAGTAGCGAAGGAATTCAGCCGGCATTTTGCCGACGCACACATCAACAAGATTGTCACCATCGAGGCTAGCGGCATCGCGCCCGCCATCCTTGTGGGCTACATCATGCAGTTGCCCGTGGTGTTCATCAAGAAAAAGCAGCCTAAAACAATGGACAACATGCTCACTTCGGTGGTGCATTCGTTCACCAAAGACCGCAGTTATACGGTGTGTATCTCGGCCGACTACCTCACCCCGCAAGACCATGTGCTGTTTATCGACGACTTCTTGGCCAACGGCAACGCCTCGATGGGCGTGATAGACCTCTGCAAACAGGCCGGCGCGCGCCTCGAAGGCATGGGCTTCATCATCGAGAAAGCTTTCCAAAAGGGCGGCGATGTCCTGCGCCAAATGGGCATCCGCTATAAGGCATTGGCCACCGTAGAAAGCTTGGATAACTGTAAAATTAAGTTGAGAGATTAAACTCAAGGCCAGGGATATTCGCCCTTCAGCCAGCACAAAATCAGAAAAGCCCTACAACGTCTGCCATGCCAAGGCTAGGGATAATCGTTCTCCTGCCCGCCTAACCAGCCCCAAACCCCTCTTAGAAACCGCCAAATAAGGCCTTACCACCCCATCAAAACGAGGGCCAGCCCAACTTTTCAAGCAAGTTAGGCTGGCCCTCGTATGCGTTTTATCGCTATTTAAGCTTTTGCGTTTTATCGCTATTTAAGTTTTATGGTGTCTACACCTTCTCGCCATAGCAAAGGTCGCCGGCATCGCCGAAACCAGGCACAATGTACTTATGTTCGTTCAATCCGGGGTCGATGGCGGCGCACCAGATGGTGGTTTTGTCCTCGGGGAACGTCTTGCGGATGTGTTCAATGCCCTCGGGCGATGCGATTACGCAAGCCACATGGATGCGTTTGGGCGTGCCTTTGGTCAAGAAAGCCTTGTAACCAAGTTCCATCGAGCCACCCGTTGCCAACATCGGGTCGGCAATAATGAGGTTCTTGCCCTCAATGTTCGGCGTGGCCAGATACTCCACATGTATGCCCACCTTGGTGTGTTGCTCGTCAACATACTCGCGATAGGCCGACACAAAGGCATTGCCGGCGTGGTCGAAGATATTCAAAAACCCATTGTGGAAGGGCAATCCTGCGCGGAAGATAGTGGCCAGCACAATCTTATCCGTAGGCACTTGCACGCTCGACGTGCCCAAAGGCGTCGTGATGTTGCGCGCCTCATAGTCCAAAGTCTTGCTTATCTCGTACGCCTCCAACTCGCCAATGCGTTGAATGTTGTTGCGAAAAAGCAGTCGGTTCTTTTGGTAGTCCACGTCGCGCATTTCGGCTAAGTACTGGTTTACAATCGAGTTCTGTTCGCTAAAATTTACTATCTTCATTATCGTCAGAAATATAAGTATATGGGGTTGTTAAATGTTTCGGCTAATCTTTTGCCATGCAAAAGTATTAAATTCCCGCTTATTTTTGTAATGTGCAAATAGCAAAAGTGGCGGCGCACCCTTATTTTTGCTTTCTTTAACCTAAAAAGAAAGCCGTTCGCGCATTTTTTCTCTCGCAAGCTTGGTGGTTATTTATGATTTTGCTACCTTTGCGCTGCATACCAAAAGACATGTGCTTAGGATAAAATTTCACACTTAAACATATTTAAAAAATGGCAAAGTTTGACAAGTCAGTACTAGAAAAGTACGGAATTAAAGGTACAACAGAAGTTGTTTACAACCCTTCTTACGAAGTGTTGTTCGAAGAAGAGACCAAAGCCGGCCTCGAAGGATTTGAGAAAGGCCAAGTAACCGAACTGGGCGCCGTTAACGTTATGACGGGTGTTTACACCGGTCGTTCGCCTAAGGATAAGTTCATCGTTGACGACGAGACTTCACACAACACCGTATGGTGGACCACCGACGAATATAAGAACGACAACCACCGCGCTAGCAAGGAAACTTGGGCTGCCGTTAACAAGCTGGCTAAGGAAGAACTTTCTAACAAGCGCCTTTTCGTGGTTGACGGTTTCTGCGGTGCCAACAAAGACACCCGCATGAAGATCCGTTTCATCGTGGAGGTTGCATGGCAGGCTCACTTCGTTACCAACATGTTCATCAAACCCGTAAACCAAGAAGA
>CAUPVH010000178.1:0-4747 GCA_963514635.1 uncultured Prevotella sp.
CGTTCGACGTGTCGGAGGCCACACGTGCCACCACTAAGCCCCAGCATCTGGGCTACACATCGTCGCGCATTCCTGTGCGACATTATGGCAAATTGCTCTTCGAAACATTCGAAAGGCTGAAAGACATGCCTGCCGGAGACGAACGCGATGCACTGGTTAGGCTCACTGCCAACCAAATGAAACGTTCGCTGGCGCAGTGGGGACACGGCGCAGCTGATAACGAACGCGTGGCATCAGACCTTGCTGCGTTCACCAATGGCAAGATACAGCTCGACCTAGATACGTTTAAGTTCGAGAAATTGCCTGCAAAAGAACCTGAGAAAAAACGCAAGAAGAAGTAGCCATGCAATCCTTTCTCATCGAGGGCGGACGCCCGTTGCAAGGCACTATCACGCCGCAAGGAGCCAAGAATGAGGCCTTGGAGGTGATTTGCGCGGCCATACTAACTGCCGAAGAGGTGCGTATCAGCAACGTTCCCGACATCTTAGACGTGAACAACCTTATCCTTTTGCTGGCCGACATCGGCGTGAAGGTGACACGGCATGCGCGTAACGACTATTCGTTTAAGGCCGACGAGCTGAACCTCGACTTCCTTTCTAGCGACGAGTTTGTGCGCAAATGTGCGGCTTTGCGTGGCAGTGTGCTGCTCATCGGTCCGCTTTTGGGGCGCTTTGGCCAAGCGATGGTGGCCCAACCTGGTGGCGATAAGATTGGCAGGCGCCGACTAGACACCCACTTTTGGGGCTTTCGCATGCTCGGTGCAAGCTTTGAAAAGCTGCCCAACCGCAACGTTTACCAACTGCGAGCCAACCAATTGCAGGGGCGTTACATGCTGCTTGATGAGGCATCGGTAACAGGAACGGCCAACATTATCATGGCCGCAGTGCTGGCTAAGGGCATAACCACCATATATAATGCTGCTTGCGAACCCTACATTCAGCAGCTTTGCCGACTGCTTAACCGCATGGGGGCACGCATTGGCGGCATAGGCAGCAACCTGCTTACCATCGAAGGGGTTGAAACTTTACATGGAGCAACCCACCAAGTGTTGCCCGACATGATTGAAGTAGGCTCGTTCATCGGTATGGCCGCTATGGTTGGGCAGGGCATACGCATCAAGAACGTGTCTGTAGAGAACCTCGGACTGATACCCGATACCTTTAAACGATTGGGCATTACGATTAATATTGAGGGCGACGACCTCTTTATCCCGCACCACGAGCATTATCAAGTGGAGGCATTTATCGACGGCTCGATAATGACTTTGGCCGATGCGCCGTGGCCAGGACTAACTCCCGACCTCCTTTCGGTACTCATTGTGGTGGCTACTCAGGCGCGCGGTAGTGTGCTGTTCCATCAAAAGATGTTCGAAAGTAGGCTGTTTTTTGTAGACAAGATAATCGACATGGGCGCGCAAATCATACTTTGCGACCCACATCGCGCAGTAGTTATAGGTCACGACCACAAGCTGCAACTGCGCGCAGGCCGTATGACTAGCCCCGACATACGTGCAGGTATCGCCTTGCTTATCGCCGCATTAAGTGCCAACGGCACCAGTCAGATAGACAATATCGCACAGATAGACCGCGGATACGAAGACATCGAGGCACGGCTTAACGCCCTCGGAGCCAACATCAAGCGCGTATAGGCCCAGCAAAAAGAAAAAATCAGGCCACCGCGAACCACCCTATTCACAAACTTTAAAAGCAACATACACCCACACCACATGCCCCAACAATCATCCACACGACCGCTATGGCAAGCCGACAACTTCTATAAGATAGGCAAGCTTGGCAAGCCGCACGGCGTGAAAGGCGAAATATCTTTCCACTTCGACGACGACATTTTCGACCGAATAGAGGCCGATTTCCTTGCGCTCGAAGTGGAGGGGCTGCTTGTTCCCTTCTTTTTCGAGGAATATCGCTTTAAGGGTAGCGAGACGGCATTGGTGAAATTCGTGAACATAGACACGCAAGAACGGGCAAAGGAACTAACGGGCTGCAACGTGTTTTTTCCGCGACAGGAGGCCGATAACCCCGATGCCGACCTGTCTTGGGCGGCCATTGTGGGCTTTACCGTTAAGGATGCAGCCACCAACAAGCCGCTGGGCACCCTCCTTGCCGTAGACGACAGCACGGTGAACACCCTTTTTGAAGTAGACGTTAACGGTTCTGCGCCCCTGCTATTGCCTGCATCTTACGAATTGATTGCAGGCGTTGACGCAAAGAAACGTGAAATAACGATGCACATTCCCGATGGAATATTAGACCTAGACTGAACAAATGAAGAAACAAATATGTATTCTTGGCAGCACGGGTTCGATAGGCACACAAGCCCTCGACGTGATTGCGCAACATGCCGACAAGTACGAAGTGTACTGCCTAACGGCAAACACACGCGTTGAATTACTGGCTCAACAGGCACGGAAGTTCAGGCCGGCGGCCGTTGTTGTGGCCGACGAGAGCCGCTACCAGCAGCTGCAAGACCTCTTAACCGACCTTCCCGACATTAAGGTTTACGCAGGTAAGCAGGCTCTTTGCGACATCGTAGAGGCCGAACCCATCGACATGGTGCTTACAGCGATGGTTGGTTTTGCCGGTTTAGAACCCACAATACATGCCATTAAAGCGCATAAGAAGATATGTTTGGCCAATAAAGAGACGCTTGTTGTGGCCGGAGAACTTATCAATGAGTTGGCCATAGCCAACCGCGCACCCATACTTCCCGTAGACAGTGAGCACTCGGCCATATTCCAAAGCATAGTGGGCGAGGGCGATAATGCCATCGAACGGATATTGCTTACGGCAAGTGGAGGCCCATTTCGCCTACTGCCCGAAGAGCAATTGGCCAAAGTTACCAAGGCCGATGCCTTGCGCCATCCCACGTGGGACATGGGTGCGAAGATAACAATCGACTCTGCCACGATGATGAACAAAGGGTTCGAGGTGATTGAGGCCAAGTGGTTGTTCGGCGTTGAGGCCGAAAAGATACAGGTGCTTGTGCATCCGCAGAGCATTGTTCATAGCGCGGTGCAGTTCGAAGACGGCTCGGTAAAGGCGCAACTAGGCATGCCCGACATGCGTTTGCCCATACAATACGCCTTCTCTTACCCCGATAGGCTGCCGCTTAACGGGCCTAGGCTCGACTTTTTTGCACAGCCGTTGGAGTTTTTCGAACCCGACATGCGTAAGTTCCGCTGCTTGCAATTGGCCTTCGATGCCATTAACCGCGGTGGAAACATGCCTTGCATACTCAATGCTGCCAACGAAGTGGTGAACGAGGCATTCAGGGCCGACCGCATTGGCTTTTTAGACATGCCGCGAATTATCGAAGAAACGATGCAAAAAGTGCCTTTCGATGCGGCTCCTTCGTTAGATACATACCTACAAACGGATGCCGAATCGCGCCGAAAGGCCAGCGAACTGGTTGCCCAACTGCGTTGAAACCCATACCGCCAAGCGGCTTTTGCCGCAGCGGATAATACCAAAGAATGTGCCATAAAGGGTCTTAACGCTTACCCATTGGCATCCTAATTAATACAGAAAACAATAAAACAAACATGGAAATATTTCTCATTAGGCTGTTGCAGTTCATGCTAGCCATATCTATTTTGGTGCTACTCCACGAGGGGGGGCATTTCTTCTTCGCCCGTTTGTTTGGCGTAAGGGTAGAAAAGTTCTACCTATTCTTCGACCCTTGGTTTCATCTCTTCGAGTTTAAGTCTAAGAAAAGCGGCACGGCCTACGGCATGGGCTGGCTGCCTTTGGGCGGATATTGCAAGATTTCGGGAATGGTAGACGAGTCGTTCGACACAGAACAGATGGCCAAACCCGCCCAACCGTGGGAGTTTAGGGTTAAGCCGGCATGGCAAAGGCTGCTCATTATGTTGGGCGGCGTTATCGTTAACTTCCTCTTGGCCTTGTTTATCTATTCGATGGTGCTGTTCCATTGGGGCGACAGTTACGTGCAAGTGAAGGACATGACGGCCGGAATGAAGTTTAATTCGGAGGCAAAAGCCCTTGGATTTAAAGATGGCGACGTACTTCTTGGCACCGAGAAAGGCGAGTTTAAGACTTTCGATGCCGACTTCTTCCGCGATTTGGCCACTGCCACTCGTGTAGACTTGGTGCGCCAAGGCAAGCACATGAGCCTGCCCATGCCTGGCAATCTCGACTTGCTGAACATGCTTAAATCGTCGCCCCGCTTTGTAATGATCATGATGCCCAACACCATCGACAGCGTAATGCCCAACAGCATAGCGGCTAAAGCGGGTCTGAAAGCTGGCGATAAGATTGTGGCTTTTGCAGGAAAACCCATTGATTCGCAAAACGATTTCAACTTCGAGAAAGAGCGTTTGGGCGATATTTTGGCCGCTGCAACCACTCCTGCCGACAGTGCCAAGGCACTAAACACCACCATATCCTTTGTTCATCAGGGCGACACAACGGCCACCACGGCAGCGGTTAAGCTTAATGCCGACTTGCTTTTTGGTATGGTTTTCACCAACGGACTGGCCAAATATAAGGAAACACACGTGGAATATGGTTTCTTTGAAAGCTTTCCTGCTGGCGCAGCCTATGGCGTAAAGGTGCTCAAAGGCTATGTAGGCGACATGAAATACTTGTTCTCGGCCGATGGCGCTAAGTCGTTGGGCGGTTTCGGAGCGATAGGAAGTCTCTTCCCTCCAATGTGGGATTGGCACATGTTTTGGCTTATGACGGCTTTTCTTAGCATCATTCTCGCCTTT
>CAUPVH010000179.1:0-4731 GCA_963514635.1 uncultured Prevotella sp.
GATATGGGCCGGTAAAGTTCACATTAAAGACAATTAAGTTTCCTCTACTAAAGAGAAGTTTTGTTGTAACAATATTATTTGAACATAATATTCTCATAAAGTCATTATTGTGAGTAAATATTATAAACTTCTCATACTGAATTTTGTTAACTATCTTCCGTAAATCTCGAATAACCCCACATAGTGTATAGACATATGTGAAATCCATACTTGATATTGGGTCATCAATAATAAAAAACAACTTATTATAATCTTCTTCCCGTTGAATTTTTAAATGCATGTCCCCAATATAATAGGCAAATGCGACTATGTTTTTTTCACCCTCACTGAGTACTCTTTTTACTTGCCCTTTCTCCAAAGACTTTCTCTCAAAAATCAGCCTAAATGAATCTTCATCTAGACTATATTTTCCAGCAAAGAAATAATCGAGAATTTTCTTTATCGCTTCACAAACTAATTTTTTCTTACTTATTTTTTCAGATTCTTCTTTTTTCTGAATTTCATCGCTAAGCTGTTTATAGTCTTTACGTAAAGAGAAGAGAACTTCTAAATCTTTTGAAGTCTCATCCAGTAGCTTATTATAAGCTGATTTGCAAATTTCCCGCCTTATAGATTTACTTTCCTCACCAATTTTGTTTTTGCGGGCGTTTATTTCGTCAATTTTTTTATTGTTGTCCTTGATTGTCTTCTCAACTTGCGAATAATGTTCAACAATTTGGGATATAAATTCTGTGCCAAGGTTAATCTTTGCACTTAAATTGTCTAGTTTCTTTTTGAGGTGTATACTCAAATTATCTAAATCTTCTACAAGGGATTTGATTTCTATTTCTTGGAGATTCTCTTTTTCAAAAGATGGTATATAGTTCTGTTTATACTCATTAAAGAGATTAATTGCTTGTACAGATTGCACCTGTAAACCTTTTAGCCTCTTCTTTTCTTCCTCAATGTTGTTTTTATATACTTGAAATTGTTTTATTGCCTTAGCCTCTTCATCTGCAAGATAGTGAGTGTATTTGTCTATTAAGGATAAGGATTCCTTTTCAAACTTCTGACCACAAAAAGGGCATACCCCATTCTCCTCCTCCTTGTATCTAAGACCTAATTCTATAAAATCCTGCCTGTTTTTTACTTTTTGTTTAAAATCTTCAGCAAAAGAACTTATAGAGAAGGCTTTCCCAAGATTTTCAATCATATTAGTAAGGGTAGGTAGGAAATCACTTTCAGCTGTGTCTATGGACTTAATATCTATAAGGTTATCTGGCGTCGATTTTATTTTGTTATAATCATCTATATTATCGCTGAGATTCTTATCAACTTCTACTTTACTGCATTTTGTTGATGAATTTAAGATTGTATCAATACTTAAATATTGCTTGTATTCTTGGAGTCTTTTTATATCTCTTATGACATTTATATTTTTATCAAGAAAAGTTTTAATTATATCCTGCAACTTCACTCTAAGCTCCTTACCCTTATCATCAATATCTTGTAATCGGGCTTTGTCCGAAGCCAAATCTATGTGAGACTTCCCTAAAATATATCCTTGAATTTCGCTGTCTTTTTCAAACCCCAGAGTCCGTATATTTTCGTCAACGTAATCTTGGTTGAATGTATGATAGATATAAGAAGTCTGTGGAATTGTCGGAATCTGTTTTTGGTGTAAAGCTAATGAAAAGTCCTCTTTAATCGTATCATCAGATGCTGTTATTTTAAAAGAGAATAATCCTTTTGTAGAGTTAAACCGCAGCAGACTATCAGTTGGGCTATTACCTTTGTCGTCTAAATATATAGAAGTGTTGTTCTCCATAAGTCGGAATAGGCGACTTATGAAAGTTTTACCACTTCCATTATTGGCAAATATAGCAGTTTTTAAGCAATTAGCAGAATAAGAATATTGAAGGTTTTCTAATGGAGCTATATTTGAGCAAAGTATATCTATTTTTATTTTCTTCGACATAAATTAGGTGGCATTATAAATTACACAAGCATATTCTTAACTTCTAAAAAGGATAAGGTAGTCGAGAAATGGACGTCTAATCCTGTATTTATAACAAAGATAAAAGACTCTTTTCTGCAGTCTTTATCACCAATTGCCTTCAAAGACTTTTCTACAGTATCAACCTTAGCCAATAAGCATGTAAGCTGATTATCCTTATTTATCTGCAGAGTTCTATTTTTGGGGTGAGGTTTTGTGAAATGTTGCATTGCTGTAAGTTTTATCAAGTTGAAGTCGTCTTGACTTTTATATTTCAATGAATTGAGAGAAGTTTTTTTATTTTTGCGCAGGAAAACCAAAATTAACGTTCTTCGAATTTACGAACTATTTGGCAAAGATACTATAAAATTTGAATTTCTACCAGATTTGTTGGTGTAAAAAGCGGTTATAACTCGAAACGTGCATTGAGAACGATGTTCATGGTGTTCTTTATGGGGGAGAAAATATGATGCTAATGGCTCGTAAGAACGGATTTTTAGGACAACTTCAATGTGCAGTTATGCAGAGTTGCTCATTTATTGGGGTAATGATAAGTAAAGTTAAAAGAGTTCTCTTCTATGTGTTGTAAATTTTGCGACGGTGGATATATAAGGTAACGATAAATGCAATGCTATCTGGTGCAGTTCTCTTGCGTACTACCCTCCTTCTGTCGCACACGTGTCGTTGTTTGTACAAATCCAACTCTCTGCCATCCCTAAACACTTCATTTCATCTTGGCACAAAGTTTGCATATCATGCAAACGTATAGCAATTAAAACGAACTTAACACATTATTATATATATAACATGCAGAAAGGAAACATTGGGGTAACAACAGAGAACATCTTCCCCGTGATAAAAAAGTTTCTCTATTCAGACCACGAGATTTTTCTTCGCGAGCTGGTTTCTAACGCCGTAGATGCTACCCAGAAGTTGAAGACGCTGGCAGAGCGTGGCGACTTTAAAGGCGAACAAGGTGACTTAACCGTGCGCGTGAGCCTGGATGCCGACAAGGGAACGCTAACCATTAGCGACCGAGGCGTGGGAATGACGGCCGACGAGATTGACAGATACATCAACCAAATCGCTTTTTCGGGCGTAACCGACTTCCTCGACAAGTACAAAGACAACGCCAACGCCATTATCGGGCACTTCGGTCTGGGTTTCTACTCGGCCTTTATGGTGAGCAAGAAGGTGGAAATCGTAACGCGCAGCTATCAAGAAGGTGCGCAAGCCGTGAAGTGGAGTTGCGATGGGTCGCCCGCTTACGAGATTGAAGAGGTGCAGAAAGACGACCGCGGCACCGACATCGTGCTGTATATCGACGACGATTGCAAAGAGTTTTTGGAGAAAACGCGCATACAACAGCTGCTCAACAAGTTTTGCAAGTTCTTGCCCATCGCCATCGCCTTCGGCAAAAAGACCGAATGGAAGGATGGAAAACAAGTGGACACGGAAGAAGACAACATTGTTAACGATGTGGAACCGCTGTGGACAAAGACCCCCAGCACACTGAAAGACGAAGACTACAAGGCGTTCTACCGCACGCTCTATCCCATGCAGGATGAGCCCTTGTTCTGGATTCACCTCAATGTAGACTATCCGTTCAACCTCACGGGCGTGCTTTACTTCCCCCGAATACACAGCAACATCGAGTTGCAGCGCAACAAAGTGATGCTGTATTGCAACCAAGTGTTCGTAACCGACCAGGTAGAAGGCATCGTTCCCGACTTCCTCACGCTCTTGCATGGCGTTATCGACTCGCCCGACATCCCCCTAAACGTAAGCCGCAGCTATCTGCAAAGCGATGGCGACGTGAAGAAAATATCGACCTACATCACCAAAAAGGTGGCAGACCGCCTGCAAAGTCTGTTTAAAGAAGACCGCAAGGGCTTTGAAGAGAAGTGGGACAGTCTGAAACTTTTCATCAACCATGGCATGCTTTCGCAAGAAGACTTCTTCGAGCGCGCCAAAGATTTCGCCCTGTTGAAGGATGTAGACGGAAAGTATTTCACCTACGACGAGTATCGCACGCTTATTAAGGACAACCAAACCAACAAAGACGGACAATTGGTTTGCCTGTACACCAACAACAACGAAGAACAATACTCGTACGTCGAGGCCGCTCGTGCCAAGGGTTATAGCGTGCTGTTGCTCGAAGGCGAACTGGATGTGCCCGTGGCCTCGATGTTGGAACAGAAGTTGGAAAAGTGCCACTTCGTGCGTGTAGACAGCGACATCGTGGAGCGACTGATACAAAAAGACGACGCCCCGAAGAGCAATATAGACGAGGCCGACCGCGAAAACCTTTCGCAAGTGTTCCGCTCGCAGATGCCGCGCATCGACAAGGCTGAGTTCAATGCCGAGGTGGAGGCTATGGGCGAAACGGCACAACCCATACTTATCACCCAAAGCGAGTACATGCGCCGCATGAAGGATATGAGCCGTTTGCAGGCTGGTATGGCCTTCTATGCGCAAATGCCCGATGCTTATAGCGTGGTGCTAAACAGCGATCATGCCTTGATAAAGCGCGTGTTGGAGGCTTGCAAGCAATCAACGGCCGACACATTGCAGCCCGTTGAGGCCGAAATTAAGGGCTTGGAGGCTCGCTTGGCCGCACTGCGCCAACAACAATCGGCCAAGAAACCCGAAGAAATTACCGAGGAAGAACGTGCCGAGGTGAGCAAAACCGAAAAAGAAATTGCTGACCAACGTGCGCAGAAACAAGCTGCATTGGCCGATTTTGGTAAGGGTAA
>CAUPVH010000180.1:0-4723 GCA_963514635.1 uncultured Prevotella sp.
T
This sequence comes from uncultured Prevotella sp., assembly GCA_963514635.1. GTDB lineage: Bacteria > Bacteroidota > Bacteroidia > Bacteroidales > Bacteroidaceae > Prevotella. The sequence goes on from CAUPVH010000180.1 coordinate 2, forward strand.
CCTTTATGGCGAGATACGCCAATCGCGCCGCATGGCATCGGCCATTGTAAAGGCACGAGCCAAAGCCGCCGTGCAAACCACACAGCAGTTTGCGGCCATAGTGGAGCCTTTCTTTAAGCGCGAACGCGAAAAAAAGGAGATGGCCAAGCTTTTCCAAGCCCTGCGCATCGAGGTGAACAACGAGATGAACGCCCTTAAAGAGATGCTGCAAGCCGCAGCACAATGGCTAGGAAAAGGTGGGCGACTGAGCGTAATAACCTACCACAGCCTGGAAGACCGCATGGTGAAAAACTTTATGAAGACGGGAAATGTGGAAGGAAAACTATCTCAAGACTTCTTTGGGCGGGCGCAAACGCCATTCACGTTGGTGAACAATAAGGTGATTGTGCCCACAGATGATGAGCAACTGCGCAATCCGCGGAGCCGAAGTGCAAAACTTAGAATTGCAGAAAAGAGATGAAAGATAAAGACATGAACACGGGCGAACCCGACCTTCGGTTTACAGTGGAACAGCCGAACGAGGGACCAGACCCTGTGGAGACATTGAAGAACATAGCCAAGCGAGAGAGCGAGGCCGCAAAGAAAGTGGTCGCGAAAGGAGAGAAACGCCCAAACGAAGATAAAACGGGCGGGCGCGAGCGCACAAACGAGGATGAGGCCGAAACAAAAGACACCGCAACCGATGAGCTGCCCACGCTGAAAGAGGCCATTATGGAACAAGCCACCGAGAGCGATGCGCCATTGACATCGAACCTCACTTTCATGAAGATCATTGGTGGCGACATCCTCAACACGTCAACCATACGCAAGCAGATATGGTTGTTGCTGCTTATCACGGCTTTCATCTTTGTGTACATCGCCAACAGGTACAGCTGCCAACAGTATCTCATCGAGATAGACCAGCTGACGAAAGAGTTGCAAGACGCCAAGTACAAGTCGCTGTCGAGCAATAGCCAAATAACCGAGAAGAGTAGGGAGAGCCATGTGCTGAGGTTGCTGCGCGAAAGCAACGACACGACATTGCACATGCCCGACCAACCACCATATATAATAAACGTTCCCGAAGAATGAGCAAGTTCGAGTCGAAGAAAATCATGCCGCGCTACACCTTCATCACCATTTTGATGACGATGGTGGCCATTGCGGTGATTGGCAAGACGCTTTATATCATGATGGCCAAGCGCGACTATTGGATGGCCGTGGCCGACCGTCAGAAGAAAGACAGCGTGAGCGTTAAGCCCATGCGCGGGAACATATTGAGCTGTGACGAGCAACTGATGGCCTCGTCGTTGCCCGAATATAAGTTGTATATGGACTTCAATGCCCTGCGCGAGGCCAAGAACGACTCGCTGTGGGAGGTGAAACTCGACTCCATTTGTCAGGGCCTGCATGCCCTCTTCCCCGAAAAGTCGGCCGCAAGTTTCAGGCGCCACCTGGAAGAAGGGCGCAAAAAGCAAAGTAGGCATTGGCTGTTGTTGGACAGGCGCGTGGACTATAACACCTATACCGAGGTGCGCATGCTGCCCGTATTCAACCTGTCGAAATATAAGAGCGGTTTCCATACCGAAGAGTTCAATGCGCGCCAACGCCCGTACGGTTCGTTGGCGGGGCGCACCGTGGGCGACATGTATGGCGCAAAAGACACGGCGCGCTTTGGTTTGGAACTGTCTTACGACTCAATCTTGCGCGGGTCTAACGGCATTATCCATCGTCGCAAGGTGCTCAACAGGTTCCTCGACATCATGGACACGCCCCCAATTGACGGAGCCGACATTGTTACCACCATCGACGTAAGCATGCAAGACTTGGCCGAACGCTCGCTTCTCGAAGAGATGAAGGAGATTAGCGCAAGGGTGGGCGTGGTGATTGTGATGGAAGTGGCCACGGGCGACGTGAAGGCCATCGTTAACATGGAACGATGCCAAGACGGCGAATACCGCGAATTGAAAAACCATGCCGTGAGCGATTTGCTTGAACCAGGCTCGGTGTTTAAGGTGGCCAGCATCATGACGGCCATAGACGACGGCGTGGTGGACACCGCATATCAAGTGAATACGGGTGGCGGAACGTGGCCAATGTATGGCCGAGAGATGCGCGACCACAACTGGCGGCGCGGTGGTTATGGCGTTCTGTCGGTGTCGCGTTCGCTCGAAGTGAGCTCCAACATCGGTGTGAGTCGGGTAATCGACCAATATTATCACAACAATCCCGAACGGTTTGTGCGTGGCATATACCGTCTTGGGCTTGGGTTAGACTTTCAAATACCCCTCGTAGGTTCGTCGCCGGCAAAGATTCGCATGCCCAAGAAAGCCCCCAACGGGCAATGGGTGAATTGGAGCAACACGGCCTTGCCGTGGATGAGCATCGGCTACGAAACGCAGGTGCCGCCCATTTCGATGCTGGCCTTCTATAACGCCATAGCCAATGGCGGCAAGCTGATGCGCCCACGCTTTGTTAAAAAGGTGGTGAAGGGTGGTGTTACCATCATGGACTTCCCCCCAGAGCCGATGAAGGGCTACGAACAGATATGCAAACCCCGCACGATAAAGCTGATACAAGATGTGTTGCGCAAGGTGGTGAGCCAAGGGTTGGCCAAGAAAGCCGGCTCGAACCTCTTTCAGGTGGCCGGAAAAACGGGCACGGCGCAAATGTCTAAGGGCGCGGCAGGCTATAAAAGCGGTAGTGTAGACTATCTGTTGAGCTTTGCAGGCTACTTCCCCGCCGAGGCACCGCGATACAGTTGCATCGTCTGCATACAGAAAACGGGCATCCCCGCATCGGGTGGACTGATGTGCGGCCCTGTTTTTAGGAACATAGCCGAGGGCATCATGGCCAAAGACATCAAGCTGGATGCCCGCGATGCCCGCGATAGCTCGTCGATACTCTATCCCGAAGTGAAGTCGGGCAATGTTCTGGCGGCCGACTATGTGCTGTCGCACCTTGGCGTAAAGACCTTTGTAGACTGGAAAGCGGGCGATGCCAACACGAAAGCCATTTGGGGGCAGGCCGCTATCGAGGGCGGAAAAGCCGTGTCGCTGAAAAGAACACGGCAATTTGTGCGTTCGCAAATGCCCAATGTGCATGGCATGGGTGCGCGCGATGCCGTATATCTAGTTGAAAGCCGAGGCGTGAAAGTAAGGCTCGTGGGTCGCGGCAAGGTGGTTAAGCAGAGCATAGAACCGGGTACGCCGCTCAAAATGGGCATGAAGTGCGAACTGGTTTTGGAAGGATAAGCAATATATACGGCCACGGCGAGGGGCGCGAGGCATGCGATGTGCGCACCCCTTTCGTTGGCGAAACAAAACAATAACGACAATGACACTTAGTAGTATTCTAAAAAACGTGAAGCCCCTAAGCGTGGTGGGCAACGCCGAAGTGCAGATAACCGGTGTGGACATCGATTCGCGAAAGGTTGGCCCAGGCCACCTCTTCGTGGCCATTAAGGGCACGCAGGTAGACGGACATACGTTTATCGACAAGGCTGTGGCACAAGGTGCGGTGGCCGTGTTGTGCGAAACGATGCCTGCCGAACAGCCCCAAGGCGTTACGTTTGTGCAGGTTGAGAGCACCGAAGATGCCGTTGGCCCCGTTGCAACGCTGTTCTACGGCGAGCCTTCGAAGAAACTGAAACTGGTGGGCGTAACGGGAACGAACGGCAAAACCACCATCGCCACCTTATTATACGATATGTTCAGGAAGTTCGGACATCGTTGCGGACTGCTCTCCACGGTGTGCAACTACATCGAAGACGAGGCCGTACCCGCCGACCATACCACACCGGACCCCATTGCGCTTAACGCCTTGCTGCATCGGATGGTGGAGGCGGGGTGCGAATATGTGTTTATGGAGTGCAGTTCGCATGCCATCGCGCAAAAGCGCATTGGCGGATTAACCTTCGCCGGCGGCGTGTTCTCGAACCTCACACGCGACCATCTGGACTATCACAAAACCTTCGAGAACTATCGCAATGCCAAGAAAGCCTTCTTCGACATGCTGCCCAAGCAGGCGTTTGCCCTTACCAATGCCGACGACAAGAACGGAATGGTGATGGTTCAGAACACGCGTGCCACGGTGAAGACCTATTCTACGCGTAGCATGGCCGACTTCAAGGCGAAGATATTGGAGTGCCACTTCGAGGGAATGTATCTCGAAATAAACGGTGCAGAGGTTGGCGTGCAGTTCATTGGCAAGTTCAACGTTAGCAATCTGTTGGCAGTTTTCGGCACGGCAGTGATGTTGGGCAAGCGTCCCGAAGACATCTTGTTGGTGATGAGCACCCTGCACAGCGTTAACGGCAGACTTCAACCGCTGCGTTCGCCCGAAGGCTACACGGTCATCGTTGACTATGCCCACACGCCCGATGCCTTGGAGAATGTGTTGAATGCCATTCACGAGGTGCTGAACGGCAAGGGAAAGGTTATCACCGTGTGTGGCGCAGGCGGCAATCGCGACAAGGGAAAGCGTCCGTTGATGGCTGTGGAGGCCGTGAAACAGAGCGACCGCGTGATAATAACCAGCGATAACCCCCGCTTTGAAGACCCGCAGGCCATTATCAACGACATGCTTGCGGGGCTTAATGCGCAACAAATGAAGAAAGTTATTTCTATCGTAGACCGCCGCGAGGCTATCCGCACGGCGTGCATGATGGCGCAGAAAGGCGACGTGGTGCTTGTTGCAGGCAAGGGACACGAGGACTATCAGGAAATAGAAGGCGTTAAACAC
>CAUPVH010000181.1:0-4693 GCA_963514635.1 uncultured Prevotella sp.
CTCAATAACTCACAAACTCACCAACTTACGAGCCCACAAACTCACCAACTTACAAGCTCAATAACTCACGAACTTAAATAAAACTCACAATATAATGGAAAAGATTATAGGATTGATTGATGCGCCGTTTACGCCATTTCATGCCAACGGCGAAGTAAATCTCGAACCCATCGAACGCTATACACAGATGTTGCAACACAACGGATTGAAGGGCGTGTTCATCAATGGCTCGTCGGGCGAGGGCTATATGCTCACCACCGAAGAGCGCATGCTATTGGCCGAACGTTGGGTTAGCGTTGCCCCGAAAGACTTTAAGGTGATTGTACACGTTGGCAGCTGCTGCCTTAAAGAAAGCGTTGCCTTGGCGCACCACGCCGAAAAGATTGGCGCTTGGGGCGTAGGAGCAATGGCACCACCATTTCCAAAGATTGGTCGTGTAGAGGAATTGGTTGACTATTGCGCGGCTATTGCCGAGGCTGCGCCTTCTCTTCCTTTCTATTACTATCATATCCCGGCCTTCAACGGTGCTTTCTTGCCCATGGTCGACTTGCTGAGAGCCGTAGACGGTCGCATACCTAACTTTGCCGGCATTAAGTACACCTTTGAAAGCTTGTACGAATACAACCAATGCCGACTTTATAAGGATGGTAAATACGATATGCTGCACGGACAAGACGAAACCATCTTGCCTTCTTTGGCACAAGGCGGAGCAAAAGGCGGCATCGGCGGCACAACGAATTATAATGGTCGCGAGTTAGTGGGCATTATCGACGCATGGAACCGCGGCGACTTGGAAACGGCTCGCGAAAAGCAAAACTTCTCGCAAGCGGTTATCAATGTGATATGTCATTTCCGCGGAAACATCGTTGGCGGAAAGCGCATCATGAAGTTCCTTGGGTTCGACCTTGGGCCTAACCGCACGCCCTTCCGCAACATGACCGACGAAGAAGAGGCACAAATGCGTAGAGAATTAGAAGAGATTGGATTCTTTGAAAGGTGCAACGTGTGCAAATAAATAAAGGAAAAAAGCACTAACAAGCAAATGGATACAAAACAATATCTGCAACAATGGGCGCAACGTTATAAAGACGATTTGGTGAACAACGTGATGCCGTTCTGGATGAAATATGGATTGGACCGCCAAAATGGCGGCGTATATACCTGCGTAGACCGTGACGGAACGCTCATGGACACCACTAAAAGCGTATGGTTTCAAGGTCGTTTCGGCTTTATTGCCGCTGCTGCGTACAACAATATCGAACAAAACCCAGAATGGCTTGCTGCCTCTAAGAGTTGCATCGACTTCATTATCGACCATTGCACCGCACCCGACGGACGCATGTACTTCGAGGTGACGGCCGAGGGAACGCCACTTCGCATGCGGCGTTACCTCTTTTCGGAGTGTTTCGCCATCATCGCCATGGCCGAATATGCCATTGCATCTGGCGATAAAAGCTACGCCCAGCGCGCACTCGACCTTTTCAAGCTGGTGCAACGCTATGCCTACACGCCCGGTTTACTGCCTGCCAAGTATCTGCCTAACGTGCAATGCCAAGGCCATTCGCTCACGATGATACTCATCAACACGGCATCGCGACTGCGTTTGGCCATCGACGACCCCACTCTGACAGAACAAATCAACACATCGTTGCATGCCATAAAGAACTATTTCATGCACCCCGAATACAAGGCATTGCTTGAAACGGTAGGCCCTAATGGCGAGTTTATTGACACCATCAATGGCCGAACCATCAACCCCGGCCACTGCATAGAGACGGCTTGGTTTGTTTTGGAAGAGTCGCGCCACCGCAATTGGGATGCAGACTTAAAGCAAATGGGCCTCGAAATACTGGATTGGTCGTGGGATTGGGGCTGGGACGAGCCCTATGGAGGTATCATCAACTTCCGCGACTGTAAGGGATTGCCCTCGCAAGACTATGCGCAAGACATGAAATTCTGGTGGCCGCAAACCGAAACCGTTATCGCCATGCTGTACGCTTACTTGGCTACGGACGATGAAAAGTATTTGGAACGCCACAAACTAATTAACGATTGGACATACAAACACTTGCCCGACCCAGAGTTTGGCGAGTGGTATGGCTACCTGCATCGCGATGGCACGGTGGCCCAACCTGCCAAAGGCAACCTATTTAAAGGTCCGTTCCACATTCCGCGCATGCTCATCAACTCGTTCTTACTGTGCAACGAAATTCTCAAAACGAAATTCTAACGCCAACAAATGAATAAGCTTGTCGACCTCTCGGTGAGCAATTATGGCACCACGAGGCAGATTAACTACCAACTGGTGGTGCTGCCTTGGGGAGCAACCGAGCCGCATAACTACCACTTGCCGTACCTAACGGACTGCATCTTGTCGCACGACATCGCCGTTGATGCCGCCCAACGCCTGCTTACCAAGCACGGGTTGCACGCTATGGTGATGCCGCCCGTTGGCATGGGTTCGCAAAATCCAGGTCAAAGGGAGTTGCCTTTTTGCGTGCATGCGCGCTACGAAACGCAGAAAGCCATACTTACCGACATCGTAGACTCGCTCTATCATCAGGGCTTTCGCAAGCTCGTTATCGTTAACGGACATGGCGGCAACACCTTTAAGAGTATGATTCGCGACCTGCTTACACGCTATCCCGACTTCCTTATCGCTGCCAGCGACTGGTTTAAGATGCGCAATGCCAAGGATTTCTTCGACAATCCGGGCGACCATGCCGACGAGATTGAAACGTCAGTGATGATGTATTACCATCCCGAACTGGTAAATCTGGCGGATGCAGGCGAGGGTAAGAGCAACGCTTTCGCCATCGATGCCTTGCAAGAGGGTCGTGTATGGATGCCGCGCAATTGGGGAAAGGTGTCGAAAGATACGGGTATCGGTTCGCCAAAACAGTCTACGGCCGAGAAGGGAAAAGGCTTTGCCGATGCCGTATGCGATGCCTATGTGGACTTCTTTGCCGACTTTATTGCTGTTAAAGACGAAGACGACCTCTATACTAAGGGTGCTTTGTGAGCGGCTAGCTAGCCACTTAGCTTGCCAACAAGCTTTTACGCCAGGTGCAAAACGTGCACATCACCCTGCACGTTGCTTTATTTTCAATTCCAAACCTGCCGACAGCACAAGGCCGACCCATGCAAAATGGGCTCTCCTTTGTATAGTCGGCAGGTTTGGAATTGCTGTTTTTTTATGTCGCTAAAACAAGGTTTTCGGCGGTGTTTTAGCGCAAGAAGACTGCTGTGTAAAGAATGTTTACCAACAGGATTAAGGCAAGCCGAACAAGAATAAGGATAAAACGAACATAAACTTTTGGGTAAAAACAACTTTTTTTCAATTTATTTTTGTTACTTTGCAACCGAATATACTCATTACCAAAAAGACAAGACTATGATGCAAGCAAAGCTGAAATTAGCATTGGTTGCCTTGTGCTGCGCCCCTGCGGCCTTTGCGCAAACACCCAAAGACGACAAACAGCAACAGCCAACGACGGTAGACGAGTCGGCATTTACTTTTACCGAAGCACAGCTAGGAGAAAACGATAACATGTCGCAAAACGTAACTATCATCAATTCGGCATCCAACCTCTATGCCTCACAGGTGGGTTATCTTTTCTCGCCAGTAAGGTTCAGATACCGTGCTTTTAACCAAAAGTACAACGAAGTTCATGTAAACGGTGTGCCAATTAACGATGTTGTGAGTGGGCAATTCCGTTTCTCGAACGTGGGAGGACTGAACCAACAGACTCGTAACGCCGACTTTGCGCTGCCTTTCGAAACGAATTTGTTTGCCATGCCCGCTATGGGTGGCTCTAACAACTACGATTTTCGGCCTGCAAACCAGCCTGCCGGACACCGTTTAACCCTTGGCGGAGCTAACCGTAACTACACTTTGCGCGGCATGTACACCTATAATAGCGGGCTAAGCGAGCGAGGTTGGGCCTTTTCGGCTAACCTAACGTATCGCTGGGCCAACCGCGGATATGTTGAAGGAACGTTCTATAACGCCCTATCCTACTTCTTTGGCGTGCAAAAAGTGTTTGGATCGCGCACACAACACTCGCTCGCGTTTAGCACTTGGGGCAATCCCACCGAGCGCGGAACGCAAGGAGCGGCCACCGACGAAAGCTATTGGATTGCCAACAACAACCAATATAACCCCTATTGGGGCTATCAAAACGGGAAAGTTAGAAACTCGCGCGTGGTAAACGACTTCTCTCCGTCGGCCGTAATGACGTGGGACTGGAAGATAGACGACGGCTTAAAGCTATCCACTTCGCTGTTCGGGCGATACAGCATGTACAAAAGCACAAAGCTGAACTATAACAACAGCGACAATCCGCAGCCCGATTATTGGAAGATGTTGCCCAGTAGCTATTACGATGTGTGGGATGAAACCAATAAGGTGGCAAGAACCGACCAAGCGTTGGCCGATTGGAACACTGCGTACAACTATCTAACAGCAAGGAAAGAGAACCGCCAAGTAAACTGGGATAGACTTTATGCAGCCAACCGAGGCGTTGCTGCGCAAGGAGTGGATGCCATGTACTTCATCCAAGCCCGTCGCAACGATGCACTGAACCTTTCGCTGGCATCTACGCTGAACATGCAAGTTACCAAGACTTCAAATTGGAACTTGGGCTATATCGCCAGCACCAATAACGCCCGCCACTACCAAACGATGGAAGAC
>CAUPVH010000182.1:0-4691 GCA_963514635.1 uncultured Prevotella sp.
CATAAGAATTCAATTACAATAATATCATCTACTATCAGTTTTTAATCTTTGTTGCCACCGTTAATAAGTTGGCGAGGGTTTACGTTCAAAAGTTCTGCAATTCTAACAAGCATATCAAGCGAGGGTTGCATCTTGTTGGAGCACCATCGCGAAACGGTTGCTTCATTTTTACCAACTTGTTCCGCTAGCCATTTTCCTGTTTTACCATTCTCAGCTAACACAACTTTTATCCTATTGATTTTTTGAAATTCCATACGTTTTGAATTGTCTTTCAATTACAATAACTTGACTTATTTTGCAAAGTTAGTGATAATATATGGAAATACCGTATTGATTCCCAGAAAAATACAGTATAGCATTTGTTGTCCCAATGATTTTCACTCGCCTGGATCCGAAACTGTCTTTTCTGAAGCGAACAACACCTAATTTCTATCTAATGGAGGATGTGCAGGGAGAGAAACAGGGCGAGAACAAAAACGCAGTCTTCGGAGACTGCATTTCATCTAAAGAATAGAATACACGGAAAACAAAAAGCCGCCCAACGGACGGCTTTACGAAAAATTCGTGAGAGAAAATTCTTTTTTCTCATGATATCCCTTTATCTTTGCAATAAATAAAGTGGTTCTTTGAAATGGCAAAATAAGGTGGAGTATAGAAGCTCGCTGGTTTCCTTATCGTTACCTACCTTCATTAATAAACAAGTTAATCTATTGGTTATTTGACGTTTATAAAACCCTCTATGGCGAGCCATGTGCCAAGTAACATGTTTGCTGATACCGCATATCTTAATGACAGTATGCAGTATTTCTTTGCAGGAATTATAGGCAAGGACGGGAAAGACACGCCCGTCGTCACACAGCCCTTTGTACTTCTTCATGATTTGAAGGGGAATGCCGAGTAGACGAACATTTGTTTCCACACCAGTCTTCTGCCGATGGGTGTGTATCCATACACTGCCATCGAGCGGATTCGACACGATGTTTTCCTCCCGAAGGTTCTTCAGGTCAATGTAAGCCAATCCCGTGAAAGCACAGAAGAGGAACAGATCGCGGATGAATGTCCGCTTGAAGTTCATCTTCGGGGCGTTGATAAGCAGTCCGAGTTCCTCCTTGGTAAGGAATCCCTTTTCTGTTTCCTCCTTGTGTATCTCATAACCTGCAAAAGGATAGCGCATCAGCCAGCCGTTCTCCACAGCTTTATGCAGCAGCATACGGACAGGGAAAGTATAGAGCCATACGGTGTTGGGGCTCAGCCGGCAGTCTGCACGCAAATAAGCTTCGAAATCCGTGATGAGTGTAGGTAGGATTTCTTTCAGAGCGATGTCTCTAACATGATAATGCGATTGCAGAAAATCTTTCAGGTGATCATACACGGCATTGTACTTGTACAGCGTGCTCTTTGCTTTCATGCCACAGTCGACCTTCTTGGCATAGTCTTCCAAGAAGAGGTCGTAGGCTTTAATGAGTGTCTGGCGGCGGTATTCCAAACCAAGAAACGCATTCCTGACTTTCTCGGCTGTGACAAAGCTGTCGCGCTCCATAATCTCCTGATAATGCCTCGTGATGGCTGCACGGAATTTGTCGAGCATCCGGTTGGTTTCCCGTGCTGTTACACTCTTACCTATGGCACGACCGCCCTTGACACCCCAGAGGTTCGGCTCGATGGAGAGCTTGCAGCTGAACTGTGCCTGCGTACCGTCCACGGTGATGCGTCCCATGATGGGTGACGTGCCGTCTTTCTTTACCTTGTCTTTCTTCAAATAGAAGATGACAGAAAATGTACTTCTCATTGCTTTTATTCCTTTCGTTTGCAAAATTATTTACTGTGGAGCAGTTGTCCACTAAGCAAATCGAGGGGAACGCGGAATAAGAAACCGAAGGATGGGATTTTTCAGCCTAACAGCCTATTTCAGAGCGAATTTCCTTGATTTTCCATCCATGCACCCTTACCTAATCAGGGGTTACGAATAGGAGACGGAACTCTGTCACTGTTTGGCATAAAGACCGTACACGGTTGGCATTACGCTACTTCCAGAAGTCCCTTTAAGTCTTTGATTGATAACACTATCGCTGCATTTTTCCGTTTTTCATATTTTATATGTACTTTTAGTGGCAAAAACAGCGTTTCTGGAGCCTTTAAAAAGAGAAAAGGCAACCAAATAGAAAGGCAAAGTGGTGCTAAATGCAAGCAAAACCATCAAAAATGGACTGAAAAAGAATTGCGCAAAGCTGAAAATTGCAGCAAAAAGCATGTTTTTCAACCTAAAACTTCGCTAGAATGGAGTGCTAAGCGGAGTGTGCTTTGTAAAATATCTGCACCGAAATTAACTAAAAGATAACGAGGCGGAAAAAGATTGAAAAACTAACCCGATTGTACGTTTAGGGATAGAGAGGGTCTGAAAAATGGCGCAACTGCTGTTGACACGCTCAAAGAAAGCATCAAGCCCAATGGTTTTTCTTAACACATACAAACCCAACAAACTGCTATTATCCCGTTTGTTTACCGCACCAAAAAGCCGAAAACCGAGGCACGTATGTTGGACATCGCCCATCGCTCGCCACCACTCAAGCACGTAAAATACCTTAAAAAAACAGCGCGTTTATCTTATTTTGCACAATAAAGCGAACAAAACGCTGTTTATTTGAGGAATTCTCACTAAATTTGCAGCTAAAATTAATTCAAAAGCGGAATGAAAAAAATGCGATGGTCTCTTGCTTTGCTGTTCTCGGCTGGTTTTGTTTTTGCATCTTGTCTCAACGACGATGGCAGAGACATCACCTATTACAACGACACAGCCATTACGGCTTTCACCCTTGGAAAACTAAGTTTAAGGGTGGATTCTACCACAAAGAACGGCAAGAAAGACAGTGTCTATTATAGAAAATTCGATGCAAAGAAATATGTTTTCTACATCGACCAGATAAAAAAAAGGGTATACAACCTCGACTCATTACCCTATGGCGTGAACCAAAAGAAAATAGTTGGCACCTTCTCTACTAGAAACGCAGGCGTGGTTACACTGAAAAGCCTTACCAGCGACTCAACAACATACTATAAAAACGGGAAAGACTCGGTTGATTTCACCTCCGAGCGAACTTTCGTTGTGTACAGCAACTCGCAAAAGTACTCGCAGAAATATACTGTAGACGTGCGTGTTCACAAGCAAAAACCCAACGACTTTAAGTGGAACAACTTGGCCACGATTTCGGCTTTCGCATCTTTGCAAGGGCTGCGCGTGGTAAACGCTGGCTCGATGGTGCTGGTTTTCGGGTCTACTGCTAGTGGGACGGTAGTTTACGGGTCGCCTATCGCCGACGGAAAGTCGTGGGCAAAGCTCGCCCCTTCGTTCTCGCCCGATGCCAACGTATGGAAAAGCGCCGTTAGTTTCGATGGCGCAGCATACGTGTTGAGTGGTGGACGCCTGTGGAAGTCGGACAATGGCACATCGTGGACCGACCTTGGCGTGGCGGCCTCTGGCATGTCGCGCCTCTTGGGTGCATCTAATGCGGGGCTACATCTGCTCGGCACAGACGGCCAACTATATCTGGCCAAGGCTGGCACAACGCAAATTGCAAGTCAAGCACTGGCTGCAAGTTCCGCATATCTGCCGCAACAAGACTTCAACATGGTTGTTTGGAATCGATCGGCAAGCGATAAAACCGAACAAGTGGTGCTATTTGGCAACCGCACAGTGGCAGACCATGCTAGCGATTCCGCACCCGTTGTGTGGGGTAAGGTATTCGAATACGGACAAGCAAGCTCTACACAGAAGTGGGCTTACTACAATAGCTTGGAGGCAGAGCCGCGACTTCCGCGCATGTCTAACTTGCAAGTGGTGGTTCATGGGCCAGTTCTCTTGGCTGTGGGCGGTGCAGGTATGGGCGCAAGCAGCAGCGTGCAGGCATTGAAAAACGTGTATGTAAGTGCCGACGGCGGACTGTCGTGGCGCACCAACCGCATATATACAATACCCACCGATATTGCAAAGAACACCACCCACTTTGCAATGGGCGCCGATAAAGACAACCACATCTGGCTGGTTTGTGCTGGCACGGGTAAGGTTTGGCGCGTACGCAAAAACAGTGTGGGCTGGGCTACAAATAAATAACACGACAAACGCGGCAAGGGCAATACGCCCAACAAGCCGCCACATGTACGTATATATAATAAGGTGAAAAGAAACTGGCTCGCAACGCTGCTGTTCGTCGCGCTCCCTTACGGAGCGATGGCGCAAGGAGACCCACTCTATCTAATGGAGGCGGGCGGCGCATTAGGGCTGGTTACCTACTTGGGCGACTTCAATGCAAACATCTTCCGTGGGGCGCAACCTATGGGCGGATTGGTTCTGCGGCGAGTGATAAACCCCTACATGCACCTGCGGTTGGCCGCCTTTGCAGGCAAGATAAAAGGCTCGTCGCAAGGCAACGGCACCTATTACCCAGCCTATGCCGCCTCGCCTTACCACTTTAACCACCGCGTGGTGGATGTGGGCGTGGCCTACGAGTACAACTTTTGGCCCTACGGCACAGGGCGCGACTATCGCGGAGCACAACCCCTTACGCCCTATGTAATGGGCGGAATGGGGCTAACCCACGTTAATGGCGGCGCAAAGAACGTAACCACGGCCAACCTTTTCTTAGGCGTGGGCGTGAAATACAAGCTGGCCGAGCGGCTGAACCTTGGGCTGGAAT
>CAUPVH010000183.1:0-4689 GCA_963514635.1 uncultured Prevotella sp.
CTTGCCCGAACCGCTCAGTTGCGGCTGTTCAAAGTCGTCGTTTTTGGTACACCCCACCGCCATTGCCACCATTAGGCACATGGCAGAGAGCTGCAACAGCTTATATAAATTTACTATACGCATGTGGAATACAATTTAAATAAGGTACAACCGCTTTATATTATAACTTCAATGCAGCCTTTGCTTTCAGCATGTTTTGCATCACTCGCTCTTGTGCCTTCAAGGCTTTGCTGCCTGCACCCGATATGGATGAGTCGTAGTTGTAAAGCAATGCCAGTACGGGCGTGTTGTTGTCAGCAACGCGTGTAACGGCAATAAGCAGGTGATCGCGTTCGCGAGCAAAGAAGTGAGTGGCGCCAGCCGTGCGAACAAATGAGAAACCTTCTTCGCCTAGTTTCTTCTGCAATTCGTTCGTAACGAGCCATTTGTTGCCGTATTTCCAAAGCCCAAGGCTAACGTCTTTGAAGAGTAGCGCGCCAATTTGCACACTTCCGAGCTTATCGGGAACCTTTCCGTCCTTGTCGGTTGTATAGAAAATGTGTATTCGGCTGTAAGCATCCTTTGCGCCTGGCGTGCCTTTCAGCGTGTATTGAAGTTGTGAAACTTCGGTTTGCTTGTGTTCGTTCATGGTGCGTTCTTCTTCCTTGCTGCCTGCGTTCGTTTCATATTGTTCCACTTGTGCCACCTTCACGTTGTCTTTCTGCAACAGTTCGAGGGGATAATAAGGCACTTTATCGAACGTCTTATATTCTCCAACCTGCTTAACTATGGGCTTAAACGTGAGGTTTACACCTTCGTTGTTTACTTTTTCAGATACATAAACTTTCAGCGAGAGCAAGTCTTTTTCGTTCACATACTCCCTATCGGATGCCGAATTGCTGCGTACATAGCCATTATCAGCAAGGAATTTCTCGAATGCCTTGTCCTTCACTGCTGCAATTGCCCTAGAACCATCGCCAATGGAGATGATTTGCGAAGGTGTAACACCATCGGGACTGCAATATTGTATCAACGTAAATACGGATGAAGGAGTAATAAAGGTGTAGGTCTCTTCAAGTCCATAGCTTGGCATGGCCGATTGATATTCGCGCAAATAGCTGCCACGACCCAGCTCGTACTCCATAATCTTGTGCACGTTTTGTGGAGCACCTGGGTTGATGGGGAGGATGTAACGCTGTATGCCCGACTGCAAAACAACTATCTCACGGGTTACATTGCCGCTCTTTGCATACAGTTTAACTTGGCGATTTAGGTAAGTGTCGTTGCGTTCGGCAACTAACTTTATCTCTTCGTCCGACTTCATTACTTTGAGCCAGCTAACCTCTTCGCTGGGCGTAACGTCATAAACAGAAGTGTTTGTCGTTACGTCAACAGTTTTTTCGCCACCCATCTGGGGCAGATAAATGGCCGTTGGCACAACGTCTAGCGTTACGTCGGCTGCACTTTGCCTCACTTCCACCTTTGCCGTAGCACCATTGGCGTTCACCAAAACGTAGCTGGTACGTTCGGCACCCATCTTGTTTTCGGCAACTTTCACTTTCAGCAGATTGCCGTCTTGAACAAGCGACAGCCATTCGCCTTCTTGTGGAGAAGATGCAACCCAATTACTTTGGTTGGTTGTAATGCTAATGTTTCTTTCGCCAACCCCTCTGTCAAAAGTAATATTGTTCTCCGAGAGAACCAATGTAGGCAATTCAAATTCATCTTCCTTTGTACACGAGAGCAAGCAAAGAAGTATTCCACCAATAAATAAGTGTAAAGTAGTCTTTTTAAAGTCCATACTCGTCAACGTTTTGTTGGGTAAATATAATATGTAAAACTAGAATTCTATTCTGAAAAGAAAGTGCGACTTCTGTATATAATCTGTATATAATATGAATAAAGATTTTAAGTTGTGGTAGCAATCTTAAAATATGCTTAATCCACCCTGCAAAAGTACTAAGAGAATGAAGATATAGAATAAGCTCAAGGGTTAAAGTGTGCTAATATGACCATCGCCATTTGTAGGTATTTTTCAATAAAACAAACGGGTTTGCAAGGCAATTCCTTGCAAACCCGTTTGTGATACCTGTTGATAGCAACTAACGTACCCTTTTTTACAAAGAGTCACTTATACTGCCATATGTGGTGCGCTTATTTCTTTGCGCCTTCTTCCATCATCTTGTTGAAATCGTCGAGCGAAACCTTCTTGTTTTTCAGTTTCACCACCTTTTTCATTGCCTCAACCAGCTTGTTTTCAACGGCGCGGTCGACAAATCCATCCAGTGTTTCGCGGTTTTTGAGCATCTCGCGAGCATAGTTGTCCACCGTTTCGTCGGGCAAGTTGTTCATACCATATTGTGCAAACTGAATGCGTGCTTGCAAACGAGCTGCGTCAAGCACGTCGTCGTCGCTCACTTTTATTTCGTTGGCCTTTACCAAGTGCTCCTTAATAAGGTGCCATTTCAGCTCTTCGATGCTAGCCTCAAACTTCTCGTCAACCTCTTTTTCGTCTTTCACGTTTTTCAGCATGATGCGTTTGAGCATCTCTTCGGGGAACACCAGCTTGCCCACCTTCTTCTCGCAATAGGCGCGAAGGTCTTGCATCAGTTTAAATTCGCTGTTGCTAACCAGCTGGTTGGCAATTCCCTCGGCTATTTTCGAACGGAAGTCGGCCTCGTCTTTCACTGCGCCTTCACCGTAAATGGCGTCGAAAAGCTCTTGGTTTACGGCTGCTTTGGCGTAACGAGTAATCTCCAACACATGGAAAGCAAAGTCAGACTCAACGTTGGCAGCCTGTTCTTTGCTGATACCCAACATCGACGAAACCTCAATTTCGCTCTCAGGGTAGGCCTTTTTGGGGTTGAATGTCACCACCTGACCGCGTTTCACGCCGTCGAACAATTTCTTTTGGTCGTCAACCTTTATGTATTCGGGCATCAGCACCGCACCTTCTTTCACAATGCCGCCTTCTTTCTCGCTGCCGTCGGCGTTCAATTCCTTCATGTCGCCCTTCAGCATGTCCTTTGCTTGGTACTCTTCCACCTGCTCGTACTTGCCGGCACGCGATGCAAACATGTCTACCTGTTCGTCTACCAGTTTGTCGTCTACGGTTATTTCGTAGTAGTCTAGCTTGTCTTTGTCTGTCAGTTCAAGTTCAATTGCAGGAGCCACGGCAATGTCGAAGACGAAGGTGTAGGGAGCGGGTTTCGACAAGTCTTGTTCTTCTTGCTTAGCAGAAGGCATAGGCTCGCCTAAGAATTGTATGTTGTTCTCTTTAAGATAGTTAAAGATGGTATCGCCCACAAGTTTCTGTATCTCTTCCATCTTTACTTGTTCGCCAATCTGTTTCTTTATCAGCGATAGTGGAGCTTGTCCGGGACGGAAACCAGGGATATTGGCTTTTTTGCGATAGTCTTTGAGTGTTTTCTCTACTTTTTCGTTGTAGTCGGCCTCTTCAACGGTGATGGTAAGCAGGCCATTCACCTTGTCGGCGTTTTCAAATGAAATCTTCATCTTCTATATATTTATTGTATTTGTTATCTTAACGTTCAAGTTGCGTAAGCCCAACTTATAGGAAACCGCTGGGTTGTTGGGGGCTAGCGCACGCGCTTTTCGCTAGTGTTTGGCGGCCAAAGTCCCCATTCTTTTTGCACTTACGCCCTTGCGAAAGTTATGTTCACTGGCTTACAATGAAGTGCAAAATTACTTATTATTGCCGTAATTACCTAATATATATGGTGAAAAATGATTTTTGTGCGCTTGGATTGTTGCAAAAGTGCGGAGTGGGGAGCGGCGGATTAAAGGTGAAAGGGTGAAAAGGTGAAAGGGTGAAAAGGTGAAAAGGTGAAAAGATGGCTGCGCCCTTTTAAAGGTGAAAGGGTGAAAAGGTGAAAGGGTGAAAAAATGGCTGACGCCCTTAAAGGCGAAAGAGTGAAAAGGTGAAAGGGTGAAAAAATGGCTGACGCCCTTAAAGGTGAAAGGGTTAAAGAGTGAAAAGGTGAAAAAATGCTTTCGCCTGCTGATGAAAAGCATGTTTAGTTTAGCTAGGGATACTAGAACACCTAGGAAACCTAGAAAGCCTAGAATACCTAGAAAGCCTAGAATACCTAGAACATCCAGTAAGCCTAGAAAACCTAGATAAACAATCCCAACCAGCTTACTAAGCCTAACGCTTGCCAAACAAAAAAATGTCTTCTTTTCAGTAAGAATTTTAACACAAAAAGTGCCCTTTTTCTCCACCAACCGCCCGCCTTGCCGCAAATAATCGATTCTCGCGAAGGTTTGTTTTGATGCAAAAAGGGGTTAGCTTGTGCGTGCGGCATAATGAATATTTATTACAAGCAACCGCCATTTGCACCTGTTTTGGGGCTGTTTGCAGCAAAATATAGTGCAATATGGTGCAAAATGCGGTGCAATATGCCGCTAAATGCAATGCGTTTTGGTGCTAAATGCAGTGCGTTTTGGTGCAAAACGCAAGGTAAAATGGTGCAAAACGCAGTGCAAAATGCTGCTAAATGCGAGACGAAAAGCATAAAAATACGCCGCAATAGTATAAACATAACCTTCTAGAACCATGAAACACATGGCTAAAAAGGACAAAACACCCATCAAAAAGTAGGGTTTTAGGAGCAAAAAGTGCGTAATTGGGCTTGAAAAATTACGAGTTGGCAACCAAACTAGAAAGGCAAAATGGTGCAAAATGCAGGT
>CAUPVH010000184.1:0-4680 GCA_963514635.1 uncultured Prevotella sp.
ACCCCTTTTTGCATCAAAACCAACCTTCGCGAGAATCGATTTTTTGCGGCAAGGTGAGCGATTGGTGGATTGCGAGGGTACTCATAATGTTAAAATTTATACCAAAAGGATTACAATATTAGCGTTCGCGAGTTTGCAAGTTGCATGGTTAAACCCATAGGTGTCGACGATGTCGAAAGGATGGGCAAAGCCTATTTCTCGACTTTTTATTACGAGAATGTTTCTTGATGAACGGTATTTGATACGAAAGTGTAAAATGTGCATAGTAGGATTTACTTTCTTGTTTTGGTGGCAATAAGTGCGGAACGTAAATGTGTTTAAGGCAAAAAAGCATCAATATTATTTGATAAATTGAAAAACAATTGCTATTTTTGCATCATCTTTACAAAAGTGAAAACTATGGCACTTGTTTTTAGAGGGTATGCAAACAGCCCAGTAAAGGGCGAGAGCCATAACTATTAACTGGAAAAACTTAAAGAGTATGGGATTTTTCAACAAACTCAGGAACGAGTTCATAGACATTATTGAATGGACTGATAACACTAGTGACACCATGATATGGCGCTTTCCGCGCTATCAATCGGAAATAAAGAATGGCGCACAACTTACCGTGCGCGAAAGCCAAGTGGCCATATTGGTAAACGAAGGGCAGTTCGCCGACATCTACCAACCGGGCCGGCACGTGCTTAACACCAACAATATGCCCATCCTAAGCACCATTATGGGCTGGAAGTATGGGTTTAACTCGCCGTTCAAGGTTGATGTTTATTTTGTTAACACCAAGCAATTCATCAACATTAAGTGGGGAACGGCTAACCCCATCATGCTGCGCGACCCTGAGTTCGGCCCAATCCGCATGCGCGCCTTCGGCTCTTATTGTTTCCGTGTGAACGCCGACCCCCGAAAGTTCATCACTAACGTGGCCGGAACAAACGGCAATTTCACCACCGAGGGCGTTACCGAACAGCTGCGCAACTTCGTTATCACCAAGTTTACCGACTATCTGGGCGAGAGCAAGATAGCCGCCCTAGACCTTGCAGGAAATCTTAATGAGTTTTCAATTAGTCTTACCGAGGGGCTGAAACCCGACTTTGAGGAGTATGGATTGGAGCTGACGAAGTTCTTGGTAGAGAACATCTCGCTGCCCGAAGCCGTTGAAAAAGCTCTCGACAAGCGCACAAGCATGGGCGTTATCGGCAATATGGGCACTTATACGCAAATGCAATTCGCCGACTCGTTAGTGGAAGGTGCTGCCAGTGGCGGCGGAAACGTTGCCGGAAACGCTATGGGTATGGGCATGGGGTTTGCAATGGCCAACCAAATGACTAACCAAATGGCTGGGCAGATGGCACAGCCGGGCATGCAACAAGCCCAACAACAGCCTGGTATGGGTGCTGGCGCAGCGGGTATGCCGCCGCCTCCACCTCAGCAACCGATGTACCATTTGTCGGTAAATGGCCAACAGCAAGGCCCGTTTGGCATGCCCCAATTGCAACAGATGGTGCAAAGCGGACAACTAACGGGCGATACATACGTGTGGACCAACGGCATGGCATCGTGGGATTTCGCTAAGAACGTGCCCGCCCTTGCCGCACTCTTCGGCGCAACACCGCCGCCTCCACCACCAGGAATGTAGTGTAACACCCGCAGCTTAAAAGCCTTACTCCTCCATATTTATACACTAACAGCCCTAACTATGGATTTAACCATAAACGACGCCCTACAAACCAAATGCCCCTCGTGTGGGGGCATGATGGCTTACTCGCCCAAACGTAAGATGCTGGAATGTGTCTATTGTGGCTCAACTAAAGAATTAGACCTCACGCCTGCATCTATTAAAGAAAACAGCTACGAACAGTGGGCAGAGCAATCAGATGAAAATCTGAACGAACAAACCATCAGTACGGTTGAGGTGAAGTGTAAACAATGCGGTGCCTTCACCACGTTGCCGCCCGAAAAGTCGTCGGCAACGTGCGCTTTCTGCGGCACGCCGCTTATCATGCAGGATGCACAAGAGCGCCGTTTCTGGCAACCCAACTACATCTTGCCTTTCGAATTCTCCAAAGACAAGTGCAGCGAAAGCTTTAATGGCTGGCTCAGCAGGAAATGGTTCGCACCATCGAAACTAAAGAAAGGAGGGGTGCAGACCGACAGTTTCAAAGGTGTGTACTTGCCTTTCTGGACCTACGATGCCGATACGGCTACGCGTTACACAGGAGAAAGGGGTATAGATCGCCGCGAAGAGAGTAGAGATGAGGAAGGAAACAAATCGACTAGGACTGTGACAGACTGGAAAACGACGCGTGGTACGGTGCACGTAAGCTTCGACGACGTTATCGTTCCCGCCACAAAAGCCTTGCCTAACAACATTCTCAGCGACCTAATTCTTTGGGACTTAAACAAGCTGGTGCCGTACAACCCTGAGTTCTTGGCGGGCTTTATCACCGACCTTTACACCATCGACTTTCGTGAAGGCTTAACTGCAGCCAAGAGTAAGATGAAAGATGAGATTGAAGAAAAGGTTAAAGAAGATATTGGCGGCGACCGACAACGAATCACCGAGATGTATACGATGTACAACAACGTGATGTTTAAGCTAGTATTGTTGCCGCTGTGGATAAGCGTCTTCCACTTTAATGGCAAGGCTTATCAATTCGTGGTGAATGGTAGAACGGGCAAGATAACTGGTGACTATCCGCTAGACAAACTGAAAGTGGCCCTCACCGTACTCGTATGTATCGTTGTGGCGGTGGTGGTCTTCTACTCGTTGTGGTGGTTTCTTTTTGACAAAAAACATCCAAAAAAAAAGGGCAAAAACAACTTCAATATTAACGCTCTGCCCAAATCGCCTGCGAGAAATGCCCCGAATCTATGCCAAAAGCATGCTGGGATGATGGCGTTCTGCCTGCTGCCAAGGCCGATGTATAACCCTTAATCAATCGAAGATATGAAACGGATGCTTGTTGTTGCGGCCCTGGTCGTAACCTTTGGAACTGTATTTAACGCCTGTGACAGTAGGCGTGGAGGTGTTGTCGGCTTAGAAGATAGGGATAGCATAGAACGAACAAACGGGGGGCAGATGGTGGATTCGTTTCCTTGGGACTTCCCTCGCGACTTCACATTAAAGGATGTGGAAGTGGGGCAAACGGTGCTTTCGCCGGCCGCTTTCTATGGCGGAGCATTGCAACGCGGCGAAGACTTAACTGCGGCTCTGCTGCCCATATACTGCTTTGCAATAAAGGAAGTGGGGCAAAACACGATAACCGTGGCAGGAATGGGCGAGGAAATAGACGTTCCGCAGGCGTTGGTAATCCCCTTACCACAAGAAGAGAAGGCGCAAAACGGTGAAGTTCTGCTAACTTGGTGGCAGTCGGGGCAAGGCCTACAACGCGCCATTGTGGTAGACGATACCAAACCATTAAGGCCAAAAGTGTGCTACTTAGACCTCGACTATAAGCCCGACGGCAGGGGATTTGCCAATAACCACGCCAACGAAGAGTTAAAACCCAATTCGTTTAAGGTGCTCAAAAGCGGCGAATGGATGTCGGGAGCGTCTGTGGCAGTAAACGATAACGGTAAGTGGAAGGCCGCCATCATCGTGAATGTGCAGGGCGATAAGCTGTTGTTTACTGATGCCGAGAACCGAATATGGGTGGCCGAGCGGGCGAACTGCCAGATAATTCCCTTCAATATGGACTATGCTGTGGGCGATTTGGTGTGTGCAAAGCTTGGCGATGCCTTCGAACCCGACTGCAAAGTGGTGAAAGTGGACAAGCGCATAGGTAGAATAAGGGTTGAGAAAAAGGGCCGAACGGCAGTGTTGAGCATTCTTGAGGTGGCGAAAGAATTAAAGGAGCAGCCAAAGAAATGAGCCTGCCATAACAAATAACAGAAAGTAAAATGGAGGAAACTAAGAGAATAATGGACTTAGGGAAATTGGAAATAACATAAGGAACCTAATAAAGCTAGAATTTGTAAACAAGGATAACAGGACTAGATTGTTAACTCGTTAACTTATAAACTTCCCACCTCATAAACTTAAAACTTATAAACTCAGATATGAAAAAACTATCATTACTCACATTACTGCTCATGTTTACAGGCATGTTGGCAGCGAAAGAATACAAGGTAAGCACTGCGCACGACTTTATTAAGGCCTTGGGCTCCGACCGAACAATAACCGTGAGCGGTGTTATCAACCTTTCTGATGTGATGGAATACGACGACCACGCGCAGAAAGCGAACATGTACAAGCTCTCGGTAGGGGAACGGCCTAGCAAGCAAGTAAACAGAGAAAGCATGTTCGACGGCTATCAGCTGGTGCTAGACCAATGCAAAAACCTCATCCTCCAAGGCACCAAGGGGGCTGCGCTCATTGTTCGCCCGCGCTATGCCTATGTCATTAGTTTTAGAAGTGCGCATAACATCATCCTTCGTAACCTAACCTTGGGGCATACCGACGAAGGATATTGCGAGGGCGGCGTGCTGGAATTTGATGGATGTGAAGGTGTGCAGATAGACAAATGCGACTTGTACGGCTGCGGAACGGAAGGTATCACAGCCACCGACACGCGCGAACTGAATTTCACCAAGAGCATTATACGCGATTGCAGCTACGGCATTATGACCCTGAGAAACTGTTTCAACATGACGTTTGCCGACAGCGACTTCTACCGTTGC
>CAUPVH010000185.1:0-4655 GCA_963514635.1 uncultured Prevotella sp.
ACATGCAACTACTCCCCTTTCTGCATAATAAACAAAACAAGGCGAACGCCCCAATGTGCCTCGGCCATAGGCCAAAGTGTGCATGTTAGGTGTTCGCCTTGTTTATGTCGGGGCCGAAAAAGCAGGCTTTGAGCCGCTCTTATCTAAGAGTTACCCAACCCTACTAACTTTGAACGGCCAACGCCATTATGCGGTTTTACTCTTCTGTTGTGCCCTTCTCCTGTTCCAAGAAATCGAGCATTAAGCGCAGAGCACGGTTCGTTGCAATGGCCAAGTTGATGTCGCGACCGAAGTCTTCGTTCAATTTAAGGGTCAAAGTTTTTTCTTTCGTGCCGCAAGCAACCCATATCGTGCCAACGGGTACGCCGTCGTTTTCGCCTGCAACAGGCCCTGCATAACCCGTAACGGCCATCGCATAATCGGTTTTCAGCGTTTCGCATGCGCCCTTAACCATCTGCACGGCCACTTCTTCGCTCACGGCCGACTTCTCGGCCAGCACCTGTGCACTTACGCCCAAGAGGTTTTCTTTCACCTCATTGCTATAACATATCACGCCACCCTTGAAATATTTCGATGCTCCTGGCGTGGCAATAACAGCCTCGGCCACCCTACCGCCCGTGCAACTTTCGGCTGTTCCGATGGACAAGCCATTGTCGTACATGCGCTGTTGCAGTTCTCTACTAAGCACTTTTGTTTCTAGTTCCATTCCATTATATTGTTTATGCTTACTCGAAAGTAACCTTCGAGAAAGCGGGTTTGTCTATCGAACAAAACACCTTATCTAGGTATTTGAAATATCCCGTTATGCCAATCATGGCGGCATTGTCGGTGGTATAGCTGAATTTGGGTATGTAAATGGTCCATCCCTCTTTCTCTGCTGCCTCGTGGAAGGCGTTTCGCAGTCCGCTGTTTGCCGACACGCCGCCCGCAACGGCCACGTGCATGATGCCCGTTTGTTTCACGGCCAGCCGCAATTTCTTCATCAAGATGTCCACAATGGTAAACTCCAAGCTTGCCGCAAGGTCTTCCTTGTGGTTCTCGATGAAGTTCGGGTCGTCTTTAACCCATTTCTGCAAGCTGTACAGGAACGAGGTTTTCAACCCTGAGAAACTATAATCCAACCCAGGAATATGAGGTTCGGCAAACTTAAACGCTGCGGGATTGCCCTGCCTAGCCAACTTGTCGATGATGGGTCCACCAGGATAACCCAGCCCCATTACTTTCGAACACTTGTCGATAGCCTCGCCAGCCGCATCGTCAATCGTCTGTCCCAACACCTCTATATCATTGTAGGCATTCACCTTTACGATTTGCGAATTGCCACCACTAACCAATAAACAGAGGAAGGGGAATGGCGGAATCGCGTTTTGCGTGTCTGGGTCTTGAATGAAATGGGCGAGCACATGCCCCTGCTAATGCTTCTCATCTACCAAGGGAATACCCAAGGCACGCGCGAAACCTTTGGCGAAACTAACGCCAACAAGCAACGAACCCATCAGCCCTGGCCCACGAGTGAAGGCCACTGCCGATAGCTGTTCTTTCTCGATACCAGCCTTTTTCAAAGCTTGGTCTACAACCGGTACGATATTTTGCTGATGCGCACGCGATGCCAATTCGGGCACAACGCCCCCATAACTTTGGTGAACGGCCTGCGAAGAGGTGACGTTACTCAGCAACACGTCGTTGCGAAGAACAGCCGCCGACGTATCATCGCAACTGCTCTCTATACCTAATATATATATATCCTTTTCGTTATTCATCCTTTATCACTACCTTGTCAATATCTCAACGCCATGTTCGGTCATCAAGAAAGTATGCTCCCACTGCGCGCTAGGCAGCTCGTCGCCCGTTATTACTTCCCATCCGTACTCGTCATCGGCATCTATAAACACCTTCCATGTGCCCATATTAATCATGGGTTCGATGGTAAACACCATGCCGGGAACGAGCAACATGCCCTGTCCTCTACGTCCAAAGTGCGCAACCTCTGGTTCTTCGTGGAACTTCAAGCCCACTCCATGCCCGCACAAGTCGCGAACCACACCGTAATGATACTTGTCCGCGTGCTTAGAGATGGCGTGTCCGATGTCGCCAACAAAGCCATAGGGCTTGGCTGCCTCTGCTCCAATCTCCAAACATTCCTTTGCAACGCGCACCAACTGTTCTTTTTCGGGTGTCGTTTTGCCGATGATGAACATGCGCGAGGCATCTGCATAGTAGCCGTCGAGTATGGTTGTGAAGTCTACATTAATGATGTCGCCCTCTTTCAGCACGTCTTCTTTCTTAGGTATGCCGTGACAAACCACCTCGTTGATACTTGTACAAACGCTTTTAGGAAAGCCTTCGTAATTGAGACAAGCAGGTACGGCACCATGACGAGTGCAATAGTCATAGCATATCTTGTCTATTTCCAAGGTGTTCATGCCTGCATGTATGTGCTTGGCCACCTCGTCTAGCACGCCCGTGTTGACTACGCCGCTACGTCTGATGCCTTCTATTTGTTCAGGTGTTTTTATCAGTTCGCGAGTTGGCACCAGCTTTCCCTTGTTTTCCCAATACATCACTTGTTTGTCCAAGTCGGTTGGTTCTTGTCCAGACAGGCAATGCCATCTCCTTTTCTTATTTAAAACCATTGTCTATTTATGTTTAAATCTTGCTTTTAAGTGCGCATGCAGGCACGGCAGTCCGTGTTCGTATTAACAACATACTCACTTAGACTTGCAAAGTTACTTCAAATTATAGGTACGTACAAGGAAAACAATCACTTTTTGCTTCAACACGCAAAAGGCTTGACAAACAACGCCATGCGCTTGCACAACATACGGGCTAATGCGCAAACGTGTAAATACAACGCCAAAGAAGAAAGAACGAGAAAGAACCCCTTGCCCTACCATTAAAACCTCATTTGTACGGCCAACAAAAAAGATTGATTGTCTCACGACAATCAATCTTTATAACCTTAATAATCTAATACCATGAAAAACACGTTACAAAGTTACGATAAATATTTTAAAAATGCAAGCCCTTGTTGGTAAAACTATTAGGTATATAACATTAATTAATCGTTTATTTCCGTTTTCGCGACATTATTATTCTTTATTGATGTCATTAAACCAATGTTTTCGTTAAGCCAAATGAACAATGTCGAGCTTGCTCGAACATTGTCATGGCGAGAATTGGAAATCGCCAACACGGAGCTTTGGGCGAAGTGGAAAGGCAAAACGCACTTTTCGAGGAACGAGAAAAAGCAATTAACAGACGTTACTCTGGGCGATACAAGTGGGCTTGTAGTGGCACTACAAAAGGCTTGTACAGACACTACAAGCATCTTGTAGCGTGACTACAAACGGCTTGTAGCCCCACTACAAACGGCATTGTACAGATAAGTTGCCAACTGTTTGCTGGCAAACGAGTAGGTAAAACCGATTTTTAACCTCACTAAAAGGCGATTTTAACCTTACGAAAATATAACCAAATGGTTGTAGTACGCACACTCCCTCCAAGCCATAAACACGTGTTTGCGAGTGGATAGTGACTCAACACTACGAATATCCCTTCGCATGGAGCTTGTTTACTGGAAACAGACACCCTTCAAACACCTTTTATAATAAACGACAATGCCTTTCTTTCCTTTGCGCTTACGTGGTCTTAACAAGCATATTGCATCATTGGAATACCAGTATATGCCATTCTTTTCGCCGCATCTACCCAAAACCAACAAGCAATTAACAATCAAGTGTGCGAGCCTGCTAACACCACTATATAAACAAAGAAGAAAGTAGGGGTGTGGCTTTCATGTACGACTCTGCCCTTAGGTAACAAACTGATACAAAAAAAATTGATTGTCTCACGACAACCAATCTTTCTTAACCTTAATAATCTAATACCATGAAAAACACGTTACAAAGTTACGATATTATTTTCATCTTGCAAGTGTTTGATGGTAAAAGTAATCTTTCCATAACATTAAT
Source organism: uncultured Prevotella sp. (assembly GCA_963514635.1). Lineage (GTDB taxonomy): Bacteria > Bacteroidota > Bacteroidia > Bacteroidales > Bacteroidaceae > Prevotella. Next base: position 3,972 of record CAUPVH010000185.1, read on the forward strand.
TAAACGTTTTTCCGTTCCAATTAAGCTTATTTTGCAAATTTAGTCGTTTTATATTCGCTTTTCCCTCTTCGCTGATAGCCGCTGGCGACAGGGCTACAACAAGTTCTGCGCTAGATGGCGAAAGCGAGAACGACACCAGCTTGGGGTCGAACAAAGCTTGCAATTTGTTAAAATCGTCTTCCGACATCGTATCGGGGCGTTGCAAATCTACATCTAAGTGCATTTGGGGCATAGACAAAGCCTTCCAATCGGGCGAATAAAACGAAATGCTACTCTCTGGCTGTGGCCCTGCGTATGTTTGCACCAAGCAAAGCAAAGAGTCGCCCGACGATGTGGGCAACATTTTCATTTGCAACGTGTACACTTCGTTCATGCGCGCCGAAAGAAAGTCGGCCGTAAGCGTGTCTATGCTACATCTCTCGCCAAGCGGACCAGCAATTGTGGCCGCTTTCTTCATTTGTTTCAGGTCGAGGAGTTCTTGTCTTCCGCTCTTTTCAAGCGCACCGGCCACAGAAGCAGGCATACTCACCCACATCTTGCACACTTGCTGTGCCATCATCGTTATGGGCATGGCAGCAAGGCACAGCCCGAATAGTAGTTTTCTCATTGTGTTGTATATTATTTATCAAGATAAGTTAGGTATAAAAACACACACATTCGGCGCACAAGTGCAGACTTTCAACC
>CAUPVH010000186.1:0-4605 GCA_963514635.1 uncultured Prevotella sp.
CCTTTACCACGTAACTTTCGGGTTGTACGTACTGTGTAACGTCGGGATAAACGGTTTCTCCCTTGTAGTTGTTGTCCAACACCTTCTTTTGCATCACGCCACTTCTCACCGTAGCCATTTGTGGTCTGTGGTCGGGGTTGACAATCGTTGCCACGATGTTTCCGCCGAAAGCGGGGCGAATTTGGTAAAGCAACTGGTCGTAATGCTTGCCTGCTTTCTTGTCATCATAGTCGCCAATCTCCAGCTGGGTGCAGTCTGCGGTAAGTCCGCTAGTAAGCGACGACGACACGCGCGGACCCAAATCGCGACCGATAACCGTTGCGCCCATCAGGCAGATTTGCGGTTTCTCTTGCTTAAAGAGGTTCACCAGGATGTCGGTATGCGGTGCCGATGTGTAAGGGAAAAGCCCATCGGCATCAAAAACGAAAAGCTTATCTACGCCGTAAGGCAAGATTTGGCCTTCGACATGGCCTTTAATTCCCGTGCCTGCAACCACGGCATGCAGTTGCACGCCCAGCTCGTTGGCCAGGCTGCGCCCTTTGGATAGCAATTCTTGAGACACTTCGGCCACCGTCGTGTCTTCTATTTCACAATAGACAAATACGTTGTTCATGTTTGTTCTTTAATTTAAGAAGGAGATGTTTTTTGAGGAGTTAAGGAGTTATGTAGTTAAGGAGTTAAGCCAAATGCTTTGCGGCTTTCTTCAAAAGCACAGGATTTTAGACAGAAGAACATAAGGACATAAGGTAAGGCATAAACAGCATAATGGCTTTTGATGGCGTAGCATCTTTTCATCCTTTCACCTTTAAAAGCTCTTTTCTTCTTTTAATTCGCAAGGCATATCACTCCCCTTTCCACTTGGAGAGGGGTTGGGGGTGAGGCTTCTCTTTCACTTTACCTCCCCTTATCCGATAATCTTTTCGTCCAACAATTCTTTCATCATCGCCTCGATGTCGGCATCTGCGGCCGTTAGGGTCTTGCTTTCCTTAGCTTGGAACACGATGTTTTGCACGCTCTTCACCTTTGTGGGCGACCCGCTAAGTCCGCATTGGGCTGCATCTCCGTCCACATCGGCCACGCTCCATTGGTTGAGCGTGAGGTAAGGACGCAGCTCGAACAGTTCGGGATGCGGCTCTTTGCCGTTGCGTTCCATGGGGCAGCGTGCGTTTTTGTACTTCATCACCAGCTTAGCGTTACAAGGACGGCATGGGGCAGCACTTCCGTTAACCGTCACCACGCAAGGCATGGGCGCCTCAACTGTTTCAACGCCGCCGTCGATGTGTCGGCGAATGGTTAGCTTGCCATCCTCAACTTTCAGTATTTCTTCGGCGTATGTAACCTGATTAAGGCCCAATTTCTGTGCCACCTGCGGTCCAACCTGTGCCGTGTCGCCGTCGATGGCTTGTCGTCCGCCGATAACGATGTCCACGTCGCCAATCTTTTTGATGGCCGTAGCCAAGGCATAGGATGTGGCCAGCGTGTCGGCACCGGCAAAAAGCTTGTCGGTGAGCAGCCAACCCGTGTCTGCTCCGCGGTAAAGTCCTTGTCTGATGATTTCACCTGCACGTGGAGGGCCCATCGTCAGCACGCCAACGGTAGAGCCAGGGTGCTGTTCTTTAAGGCGCAGAGCCTGTTCCAATGCGTTTAAGTCTTCTGGATTAAAGATTGCGGGCAAGGCAGCGCGGTTCACCGTGCCTTCTGCCGTCATGGCATCTTTGCCCACGTTTCTCGTGTCTGGTACTTGTTTGGCAAGTACAACGATTTTCAAACTCATAGATTTTATAGTAATATAATGTGATTTCTGCTTGTAAAAGTACACTTTTTCTGCTGTATGGCAAAAGAAAAGGAACGAAAAAAACGTAAGAGGGGTTGTGTGTGGCTGTTTAACAAGCATCGTTAAGTGCTTCTAGCGAGAGCTGTTGCAGGAGTTGGCAGCCAGTGGAAGCGTGTCGGCGCGTGTAATGTTGGTACGTGTCTTACGCGCGCGCGTATATTAATAAGGTGTGTTCTATAAATCCCCCTTTACGTGTTATGCACGCTGTAAGGAACTTATAGAACACACCCGAAGAAGGTTATGCGGCCTTATTTATGCCCTTGGCGAATGATGCTCACCAATTCTACGGTGTAAACCAGCGTAGAGTAAGGGGGCACAGATACAGTTTTGCTTACGGAAGGAGCAATGGTCCCTCTTCCCACGGCCGAGCCAAAGCCCAGTTGATAAGGTATGTACACGCGCCATTTGGCTCCCTTGGGCATGTTTTGTAATGCCGTTTGTAAACCTGGTACAGCTGAACCCACCGCCAATTTAGCGGCACTGGCCGTAGTGTTATCGTCACTTCCCACATAGGTTTGGTGGAAAACCTTGCCTTTGGGATAGCCAGGCGAGGCTTTAAGTCGACCTTGAAGTATCACACGAACAGTGTCGTTTTGGTATGCGCGGTCGCTTCCTTCGCCAGCGTTAATCACTTGCGCTGCCACGTTGTCGGTTTTGTTTTTCACCGCCTCGCTAGGTAGCGTGATGCTAGGTATCACTTGCCATTGGGCGGTATTGGCCTTCGCCACATTATATATACTGTCGTAATAGGCCTCGTTAGCGGCTTGCCAGTTAGGGAAGTCGTCGGTTGAGTTGTCTGTTTCGCTACATGCGGTGAAGGCAAGGGCCATAAATGCGGCCGCGGCCATCAATAAAAAGCTTTTTCTCTTCATTGTTATTGCATTTTTTTGAGCAATGCCGTGATGCTCACTTTGTCTTCAATGATGTTTTCTAGTTGGTCTATGTTCACGCGTTCTTGTTGCATGGTGTCGCGGAAACGCAACGTAACGCAGTTGTCGGTCAGCGTGTCGTGGTCAACCGTTACACAGTAAGGTGTACCAATGGCGTCTTGTCTGCGATAGCGTTTGCCGATGGTGTCCTTCTCGTCGTAGTGCGTGTTGAACTTGAATTTCAGCGCGTTCACTATCTCGCGAGCCTTTTCGGGCAGCCCGTCTTTCTTCACCAACGGCAGCACGGCCAACTTAACGGGTGCCAGTGCAGCGGGCAATTTCAGTACGGTTCGCGTTTCGCCGTTCTCCAACTTCTCTTCTTCGAAGGCGTGGCACATCACCGAAAGGAACATGCGGTCTACGCCGATGCTGGTCTCGATAACGTAAGGCGTGTAGCTTTCGTTGGTTTGCGGGTCGAAGTACTTGATGCTCTTGCCCGAGAATTTTTCGTGTTGCGAGAGGTCGAAGTCGGTACGCGAGTGTATGCCTTCCACCTCTTTGAAACCGAAGGGCATGCGGAACTCGATGTCGGATGCGGCGTTGGCATAGTGCGCCAGCTTTTCGTGGTCGTGGAAACGATAGTTCTCAGCACCAAATCCCAATGCCTGATGCCATTTCATACGCGTTTCTTTCCACTTATGGAACCAATCGAGCTCGGTGCCGGGCGTAACGAAGAACTGCATTTCCATTTGCTCGAACTCGCGCATGCGGAAGATAAATTGGCGTGCCACAATTTCGTTTCTGAATGCCTTTCCTATCTGGGCGATGCCGAAGGGCACTTTCATGCGCCCCGTTTTTTGCACGTTCAGGTAGTTAACAAAGATGCCCTGTGCCGTTTCGGGGCGCAGGTAAATCTTGCTGGCGGCATCGGATAGCGACCCCATTTCGGTAGAGAACATGAGGTTGAACTGGCGAACGTCGGTCCAATTCTTTGTGCCGCTGATGGGGTCTACAATCTCCTCGTCCTCGATAATCTGTTTCAGCTCTTCCAAGTTAGGGCCTTGCATGGCCTGCGCATAGCGTTCGTGCAGCGCGTCGCGCTTGGCTTGCTGCTCCTGAACGCGTGGATTGGTTTGGCGGAACATGGCCTCGTCGAAACTGTCGCCGAACTTTTTGGCGGCCTTAGCCACCTCTTTGTCTATCTTTTCTTCGTATTTGGCAATTTGGTCTTCTATCAGCACGTCGGCACGATAGCGTTTTTTAGAGTCGCGGTTGTCGATAAGGGGGTCGTTGAAAGCGTCCACGTGTCCGCTAGCTTTCCAAATGGTGGGGTGCATAAAAATGGCTGAATCGATGCCCACGATGTTCTCGTGCAGCAGCACCATGCTCTTCCACCAATACTCCTTAATGTTGTTTTTCAGTTCAACGCCGTTTTGTCCGTAGTCGTAAACGGCTCCCAGCCCATCGTAAATGTCGCTGCTGGGGAACACGAACCCATATTCTTTGCAGTGCGAAACTATTTTCTTGAAAACGTCTTCTTGTGCCATTGTCTTTTTCTTATTTACTTATTTGTGGCACAAAGTTACACATTATTTCTGATAGAAGGCGAACTGGGGCGTTAAAATCAGTGTTTTAGGTGGGGGTAAACAACAATGATGGGTTTGTTCGGATATTGGTGTTGCGAGAAAAACACTGTGTGAGGAGAAGGAAACAAGGTGCTTAAAAACATCCCATTCACGATGCGAGGTGCACGAAAACAGAGCCCAAAGAAAAGAAGTTATCTTGACTTTTAATATTTCTATAAATTGAGAGGAGTTTGTTATCTTTGTGCTGTAAAACACACAGATAAGCACTCCTCTCGCATACGAAGTGCAGGACAAATCAACTCACTGGGTTATAATC
>CAUPVH010000187.1:0-4599 GCA_963514635.1 uncultured Prevotella sp.
GCCGTTATTTCGGCATTTCGGGCGATGTCGTCGGGCTGGTCACTGCCGTCTTCGGCCACCAATATTTCAAACTCCAAGCCACCCATTTCGCTTGCCTGCCTGTGCAGTTCGCGCACAAGGGGCAGACAAACGTAGTTGTAGGTGGGGATGAGGATAGACAATTGCGTTTTCATTCTTGTGCTTACTGCTGTTACGATGGGGGCTTTATGGAAACGTGCTTGGGCCAGAAAGCCGTTAGCTAACCGCCCCTGCCGCTCCCAAAGTCTATGCGTTGCCTGCTGGTTTGTTGGGCTTTCGGCGATTATGACTGCCCCTCGAACGGCCACTCTTGCCGCCTTGGGCGTGTTGGTTGGTGGGTTTCGCGTTGCGATTGCGCCCTCCACGTGGTTGTCCTTGCCTTTGTCTGCCGCCGTACGAACCTCTCGAACCACCCTTTTGCGGTGCTCGCGATGCGGTTTTATATTCGGGTCCATCGCCTATGCCTTCGGGCAACGGCACCTTTTCTATCTCTCTCTCCAAGAAACGCTCAATCTGTTGGAAGTAATAAACGTCTTGGTCGCTGATAAGGGTGAAGGCAACGCCATCGCGTTCGGCACGTGCCGTTCGGCCAATACGGTGCACATAGTCTTCAACATCGTGCGGAACATCGTAGTTTATCACCATCGTAATATCGTCAATATCAATGCCGCGCGACAATATATCGGTTGCAACGAGCACGTCGGTTGCGCCACTCTTGAACTTGAACATCACCTGGTCGCGTTCCTCTTGCGAAAGGTCCGAGTGCATTTCGTCGCTGTTTATCTTCATCCGCACCAAGGCGCGGTTAATTTCCTTCACCTTTTGTTTCTTGCCAGAGAAGATAATCACACGGTTAAGGTGGCCTGCCTTAAAGATGTCTTCGAGCACTTTAAGTTTCTGCGGCTCGTAACAAAGGTAGGCTTTCTGCGCTATCTTCTCGGCTGGCTTGCTCACAGCGAGCTTAATTTCAACGGGATTTTTCAGCAAAGTCTTGGCCAACTGCTCTATTTTAGGCGGCATGGTGGCCGAGAACATGATGGTTTGGCAGGTTGGCGGCAGCTGTTTGGCAATGGTCATGATGTCTTCCGAGAAACCCATGTCGAGCATTCGGTCGGCCTCGTCTAACACAAAGAACGACACTTTGCTCAAATCAACATTGCCCAACTGTATGTGTGAGATGAAACGACCAGGCGTTGCGATGATAATGTCGGCCCCCAAGCGCAGCGACTTTATCTCTTGGTCGTAGCGGTTGCCGTCGTTTCCGCCGTAAATGGGCAGACTGCTCACGCTGTCTAGGTAGTAGCCAAACCCTTGCATGGCCTGATCTATCTGCTGTGCAAGTTCTCTTGTGGGCGACATGATGATGCAATTGATGGCATCGTGTGGGAAACCGCCGTCGTCGAGCATCGACATGATGGGCAATAAGTAAGCGGCCGTCTTGCCTGTGCCTGTTTGTGCCACGCCCAAGATGTCTTTTCCTTCTAGAATCTGGGGTATGCAATGTTCCTGAATGGGGGTACACGTCTCGAAACGCATATCGTAAAGTGCGTCGAGAACGTTGTCGTTTAAGTCTAATTCTTCAAATGTCATGTTGTGTAAGGCACGTTTTCTTCTTTCCTGTGCCGCTGTTTTTTAATATGATAATCTTCTTGCCTTAGTTTGTTTGCTGGCTATTGGCTGCCTGCCTACTCGGCGTTAGTTGGGCGCGCTGCGGTAACAGAAGTAGGCCACAACAGCAAAGAGCAGGTTGGGAATCCATGCGGCGAGCATGGGAGGCGTATTGGCATTGACGGCAAACGTGGCCGAAACGGTTTGCAAGAGTATGTAACCGAAACTCAAAGCCAAGCCGATGCCGAGGTAAAGTCCCATTCCACCCTTGCGCTTACGCGACGAGAGCGACAGACCGATGGTGGTTAGGATGAACGATGCAAAGGAGGCGGCGATGCGTTTGTGGTATTCCACCTCATATTGCACCACGTTGCTACTGCCCCGCCCTATCTGTTTGGAGATGTAGGAAGAGAGTTCGGGGTTGGTGAAAGTCTCTTGTTGTCCCTTAGAAAACACCAAGTCGGCTGGTTCCATCATGATGAGGGTATCTCGTTTGTCGCCGTATGTTATCTTCTCGCGCAAGGCTTTCATCTCCCGAATGCGCCAATTAGACACCTGCCAGTGGTATTTTGAATCGCTGATGGTGTCGTATTGTATCTCGGAGGCCGTCATGTGGCTCACCAATTTCTTGTTTTCAAACTTGTCTAGCGAAAAGCCATAGCCCCGTTTCGTCTTGTCGTCGTAGTGTTGTATGTAGGCAATCACGCCGCGGTCTACCTGCAACTGCACGTTCTGTGCCGACGTATTCTTCTTGCTGTTCTTGTACATCGACTCGAAGTTTTGCCTTATCACCGTGCCATGAGGTATTACATAACCGCTAAGATAGAACGAAAGACACGATATGAGCAAGCACGACACCATGTAAGGACGCATCAAACGATTGAAAGAAACGCCTGCGGCCAACATCGAAATGATTTCGGACGTGCCGGCTAACTTGGAAGTAAAGAAGATAACGGCAATGAATACGAACAGCGGACTAAACAAATTGGCGAAGTAAGGCACGAAATTGGCGTAGTAATCGAACACAATGGCCTTCAATGGCGCATGAAATTGGGTGAACTTTGCCAAATTCTCGTTCACATCGAACACAATGGCGATAGAGATAATGAGCAAAATAGAGAAGACGTAGGTGCCAATGAACTTGCGAATGATGTACCAATCGAGTATTTTGAGGTAGCGCGTGGGCAACAATACGCGCAAGAAAGCCAAGCGGGCAACAAGCCATGTCACCCACTTTTGCCTCATACACCGTAGCCTCAACAGCTTGATAGAGCGTCTTATTTGCATTCGTTACATTGTTTTTTGCGCTTTACACGCGTCGGTTAAGGTTGTCGATAACGCTGGCTTTCCACTGAACGAAGTCGCCTTGCTCGATGTGCATGCGCGCATCTGCCGTTAGTCGCAGGTAGAAAGCTAAGTTGTGAATGCTTGCTATTTGCATGGCGAGCAGTTCTTGCGCCTTAAACAGGTGGTGCAAATAAGCTTTCGAGTGGATGCGGTCTATCTCGCAGCCGTCGGGATCGATGGGCGAGAAGTCGTCTTCCCATTTTTTGTTGCGCATATTCATCGTTCCTTGGTAGGTAAACAGCATGGCGTTACGCCCGTTTCGGGTGGGCATCACACAATCGAACATGTCTACACCGCGTTCAATTGCTTCGAGAATGTTCTGTGGTGTGCCTACGCCCATGAGGTAACGCGGCTTGTCTTTGGGCAAAATTTCGTTCACAACCTCAATCATTTCGTACATCACCTCGGTTGGTTCGCCAACAGCCAGACCGCCAATGGCGTTTCCGTCGGCGCCTTTATCGGCCACATGCTTGGCAGCCTCTTGGCGAAGGTCTTTATAAGTGCAGCCTTGCACGATGGGAAAGAGGCTTTGCTGATAGCCATACAGCGGCTCGGTTTCGTTAAAACGCTTGAAACAGCGGTCTAACCAGCGTTGGGTTAGCCCCAAACTTTTCTTTGCATAGGCGTAATCGCTATTGCCCGGAGGGCACTCATCGAATGCCATCATGATGTCGGCACCTATTATTCGTTCGGTGTCCATCACGCTTTCGGGCGTAAACACGTGCTTGCTGCCGTCGATATGCGAACGAAACTCGCAGCCATTCTCGGTTAATCGGCGTATGCCTGTGAGCGAAAACACTTGAAAACCGCCCGAATCGGTAAGTATAGGCCTATCCCACGTGTTGAACTTATGCAGTCCGCCTGCCTTTTTCAGCACGTCTAGGCCTGGCCTAAGATAAAGGTGATAGGTGTTGCCGAGTATGATTTGCGCCTTCACCTGCTGGCGCAGTTCGCTGAAATGCACACCTTTCACCGACCCACATGTGCCTACGGGCATGAATACGGGTGTCTTTATTTGTCCGTGGTCGGTGGTGATGATGCCCGTTCGGGCGTCCGATGCCGCATCGGTATGTTGCAATTCAAATTTCATCTCGCTATCAATCCTTTTTCTTCTCTTCCTCAATGTCGAACTTGATGGCGTTTTCCACCACCTCGTTGGTCAGTGCGAAGTCCCAAACGTCTTGCACATTCTCCACGTAATGGAACTTAACGCCCGTGAGATATTTCTCTGGAATTTCTTCTATATCTTTCTTATTGGCGCGACACATCATTATATCGGTGATGCCTGCGCGCTTTGCTGCCAATATCTTTTCTTTTATTCCGCCCACGGGCAGCACCTTTCCGCGTAGCGTTATCTCGCCTGTCATGGCGGTGTTCTTGCGCACTTTGCGTTGGGTTAGTGCCGAGGCGATAGACGTGGCGATGGTGATACCAGCCGAAGGTCCGTCTTTTGGGGTGGCTCCTTCGGGCACGTGGATGTGGATATTCCATTGATCGAACAGGCGATAGTCAACGCCAAGCTTGTCTACATGGGCCTTAACGTATTCCAAAGCGATAACGGCCGACTCTTTCATCACGTCGCCGAGGTTGCCCGTAAGCGTTAGTTTTGCCCCACGACCTTTGCTC
>CAUPVH010000188.1:0-4599 GCA_963514635.1 uncultured Prevotella sp.
GCTTTTTCTCCCCAATTTTGAAAGGCAACGCCATTAGAAAAATATACATTTGTAAGCAAAAAGTGCCTATTACTGAACAACTATTAACAAAAACAAAGCACCATTTGTTTAAAAAAAGCAGTATTTTTGCAAAAAATCCACAAGCTACACCGTACGAAAATGGCGAGTTCATCCCTAAAACAGAACATTCGTTAAACTCGTTCGGTTGCCTTATTGTCGTCAAATCCCCTCGCTAATGAAGTGCTTTGTGGCAGAGGTACGCTTATTTATCCCATCGTTTATGGAGGACACTTCGACCTTTTCGCGGCCATGTTTGCGCATGGCCTTGCACGCCCGAAAGGCGTTTTTTATACTAACGGCCCTTTTACTTTTGGCTGCCTGCGCGGGCAGACATCGTTGCTTTACGCCCCAAGAGCGGCGCGAGGCCGACAGCATTGTGTCACAGGCGCAAGGCATTGAGGCCTTAGCCAAGCTGCAAGCGCAACTGGAAAAACAAGGAAACAAACTGGGTAGCGTGGTGGCTTTGCGCGAATGGGGCAAGGCTTTGCGCGACGAAAGCCGCTTTGAAGAGTCGTTACGCGTACATAGTAAGGGTTTGCAACAGGCCGAGGCCATGGGCGACACCATCGAATGGGTGCTCGCACTTAACTATATCGGCACCAACTATCGCCGACTTGGCGTTCTGGATGCTGCCCAAACCTATCACTATCAAGCCCTGCGACTGAGCGAGGAGTGCGCCGACACATGCTGGCAAGCGAAGAAAAACTATGTAAAATCGCTCAACGGACTGGGAAATATCTACATGACTTTGGGCAACTTCAAACGCGCCGACAGCGTTTTGCGCAAAGCTTTGGAGGGCGAACACCAACTGGGGAGCGACGTTGGGCAGGCCATTAACTGCGCCAACCTGGGCTCGGTGGCCAAACGCATAGGCAAAAGAGATAGCGCATGGGCCTACTTTCACCGGTCGATGGCGTTCAACCAACGCGCCAACAACACGCTTGGCATTGCACTTTGCCACACGGCCTTTGGCGAAATGTACCAAGATGCCAAAGAATACGAAAAGGCATACACAGAGTATCAAACGGCATACGAACAGTTACACGACTCGAAAGACGAATGGCACGCCCTACAACCGCTGCTTGCTTTGGTGCGTATCGACTATATAACGGGCAATTTCAGCACGGCTTTCGATAACCTACAACGTGCTAAGGCCATAGCCGAAAAGATAAAATCCAAGGAACATCTGGCCGAAGTGTACGCCCACCTATACCGACTTTACGAACGGCAAGGCGACTACCGCGCGGCTTTGGCCAACCATGTGTTGGCCAGTGCCATGCAAGACAGCGTGATTGACATTGAAAAGGTGAACCGAATACAAAGCATCAGCCTCAACATCGAACGCCAAATGCAGGGCGAAAAGGTGAACAAGGCGCGCCAAGAACTGGCATCCGAACGCACTGCCAAAACAAGTATACTCTACGCAGGCACGCTTGTCATCGTGGTTTTGGGCCTGCTGATTGGCACTTTGATATACTCTGGCCGCATGCGAAAACGCAATCACATGCTATTAAAGAAGATGAGCGCATTGCGCGAGAACTTCTTTACCAACATCACACACGAGTTTCGCACGCCATTGACGGTTATTCTCGGACTAAGTCAAGCCATTTCGCGAGACAAGAACGTGCCGGCCGACACGCGCGAGAAGACAAAAACCATCGAAAGACAAGGAACTAGCCTGCTTACACTCATCAATCAGTTGCTCGACATATCCAAAATGAAGTCGGCCGTGGGCGAACCTGCATGGCGAAACGGCAACATCGTGGCGCAAATTGCCATGAACATTGAGAGCTACCGCGAATATGCACGCATGCGCGAAGTGAACTTTACGGCCGAACTTTGCGGCGAAGTGCAGATGGATTTCGTGCCCGACTATGTGAATAAGCTGATGAACAACCTGCTGTCTAACGCCTTTAAGTACACGCCGCCGCAAGGAACGGTGAGCGTAAAGGTGCGCACAGACGGACAAAGGCTGCTGATGGACGTGAGCGATACGGGCAAAGGAATACCTGCCGAGAGCCTTCCGCACATCTTCGAGGCTTTTTACCAAGCCGAAAACGATGGGGCAAAGATTGGAACGGGCGTGGGACTGGCCTTGGTAAAGCAGATTGTAGACGCGATAGACGGCACCATCAGCGTTGAAAGCACACTGGGACAAGGCTGCGTTTTCCACGTGAGCCTACCCATCAGACAAACAAAATCGGCAGCAGAGCCTGCCCAACCGCAGAGGGCCGACATGCCGAAACCCCTGCTGCCAACCGAAGGAGACGAGCCCGAAGACACCGATATGGCCAACGACGATGCGCTACGCGTGCTGGTTATCGACGACAATGTGGACGTGGCTGCATTTATTGGCTCGCAGCTGTCGGACAAATACGCCATCATTTACGCACACGATGGACAAGACGGGCTTCACAAAGCCGAAGGAATGGTGCCAGATGTGATTGTAACCGACTTGATGATGCCGGGCATAGACGGACTGGAAGTGTGCCGAAGGATTAGGGCTAACGAGGTAACGAGCCACATCCCCATCATCGTTGTTACGGCAAAGATAACCGAAACCGACCGCGTGAAGGGTCTGGAAGCGGGTGCAGACGCCTATCTTGCCAAGCCTTTTAATCGCGACGAGCTGCGCATGCGCGTTGAAAAACTGCTTGAACAACGCCGATTGCTACGGGAAAAGTACGCCAAACTGGAAGAAACAGACAAGGAAGAAGAACAACCGCAAAGCGAAGCCGACCGCAGATTTATCAACAAAGCAACCGACACGGTGTACATGTTGCTTAATGCTGGCGGCGAGATTGACGTGTCGGCAGTGGCCGAAAAGATGGGAATGACGTACAGCCAGTTCTATCGTAAGCTCTCGGCACTTACGGGCTGCACGCCTATGGGCTACATCTTGCGCATGAAGATACGCAAGGCGCGCCTGCTGATAGACAAAAATCCCAGCATGCCTTTCCGCGATGTGGCCGAGCGTTGCGGTTTCAGCGACTACTCCAACTTTGTTCGCGCATTTAAAAACCTATGTGGCATAACGCCCACTCAATACGTTAGGCAAAAGGAATAGCGCTTAACAAGCTGCTTTTTATCAATCAAATCTTTATCGTCGGGCTGGTCTGGCTTGTAAAACAAGCTTGATTAGTCCGACTTTTTCTTTTAAAGCACCTCCCAAAAAGCAGTTTTTCGGCACAGCAGGCAGGTGTTTTCAGCTGTCTCTTCTTATATTTTAACCATCCTTAAATACTGTAAACATGTCACTAAAAAACGCCCATTTCATCGGTGTTTGTCAGTAGTAAATTGCTAAATATTACAAGTTGGGGGTGCTTGGTGATGCACAAAAAAAACACATATTTGCATGATTTTACTAGTAACGATTGGTAAAAAACAACCTAACTTTGCCATTGAATAAAACGAACGATTATGAAGGGTACTCGAGATACTCCATTACCGAAACGTCAAAGCAACAACAGACGGCAATGTGACGAACGGGTGGAACTTCTCGAAGTCATTAAAGAAATGGTGGAAGCGGAAGTAGACAGACGTTTGGGAGTACTACTTGATAATTGGAAGAAGAAAAAAGAAACGGGAGATGAGCCAAGCGAGACCACTCCTAATAAAGAAGGAAACGGTTTGAAAGACCAAAATCAGACAGGCTGACACAGAGAATGAGAAATGTTGAACTGTAAATGGAAATCGTTAGACTTAGTGACTTCTGGTCATTATAGACAGAGTGACGTAAAGATTTAATGAAAAAACGTTGTGAAACGATAAGGTTGATAAACTGGATTTGACTTTAAAGACGCAACAAGGGTAAACGTTGTGAGACGTAAGTCCCTTAAAATAGGGGAAGTTTACATCATAAGATGGGAGGTCGCCAAACAGGTGGATTTGAATAGTATGTTTAGTTTTGTTTTTCTACCGGCGGTCTTCCTTTCCCTATTGAAACTCAGTTGGCGGAGAGATGAGGGCAACCTGGTTTTTTAAATTTGATTAATTGGTTATTCGATCATCAATCTCTCAATAGTGCAAACCGGAATTAAAAGGATGAATAGAGAGCACTGGCACTTGTCAATCCGCCAACTTTTCTGTTTTGCACCGCCAAAACAAGAGCGTTAAACCAGTGAATGCAGGCACAAAATGGCAAAACAACCTTCAACGGAAACGACGATTGAAGTACATTACAGTGAAATGAAGATACTAACGGCAAAGCTTTCGAGCCCAAACCGTTGAGAAGAGCAAGTTCAGGTGCGGGAAAGGTGACATAGACACAAAGTAAACGACATTATCTTATCGTATTATCAATGAACTATCTAACCCCGAATACAAACTGTACCTTTATCTAATCAGGTCACCCCCGCAACCTTGTTCTTTCTTAAAGGCATACAATCGAGAACATAAACTTAAATAACATTAAACGGATGAACTAATGAAAAGAAAACGATAACAATGATGGTAAAATGTATGTTGGGGCTATACAAAAGCCACCAACATGGAAAACGTCCAAAAGAAAACAGCGAAACCCACAGCATTGCCCGATAG
>CAUPVH010000189.1:0-4594 GCA_963514635.1 uncultured Prevotella sp.
GCGTATGCCACGTTCCATAAATCGCGCCAACTGGTCAACGTCGGTCGAGTCTTCGGGTATGATGGCGGCCTCTGCACCAGCTGCAATGGCACTGTTTTGAGCCAAAAAGCCAGCGTCGCGCCCCATTACTTCGACAAAGAAAATGCGTTCGTGGCTCTGTGCCGTGTCGCGTATGCGGTCTACACATTCCACGATAGTGTTCATCGTGGTATCGTAACCAATGGTCGAGTCGGTACCGTAAAGGTCGTTATCAATGGTCCCTGGCAAGCCAATACAACACAAGTCGTATTCTCTTGCAAACACCATTGCGCCCGTGAGCGAGCCATTACCGCCAATCACAACCAAGGCATCTATCCCTTCTTTCACGATATTATCGTAAGCCTTTTGCCTACCCGCTTCTGTTGTGAACTCGTTGCTGCGTGCGGTTTTCAATATGGTGCCGCCCTGCATGATGATGCCACTAACGTTTTCGGTGGTAAAAGGTTTTATATCATCGTTTATAAGTCCGTCGAAACCACGGTATACGCCTTTTATGTTAAAACCATTGCAAATGCCTGCGCGCGTCACGGCGCGTATGGCTGCGTTCATTCCTGGCGCATCCCCACCCGATGTGAGTATGCCTATCGTCTTTATTTTTGTCATTGTATTGATAACTTTATCTAGTTTCTACACGTCCCTATATATAATAAGGTGTAGAGGATTCTATCTTTTTATAGTTGACTAATTACCGAGCTAACAAGTCAACAAGTTGGTCTTCCTTTCTTTGTACAAATCTTGGGACATCACAGCACGTCCCCATCTGTATACTTACGCTATGAGCCAAAGCAACGCCATGCCCAACACGCCACCCAAAAGAACTTTCCATCCCACGTTGACGAAATACCATCCAACGCGCATACGCTCTGTTCTTATGAGTGCCAAGCCGCTTATCGAACCAATGGGCAGAATGTTACCACCCACTGCTGTTGCAAAAGCAATCATCTTCCAATAAGCTCCGTTTTGGGCGAAGTTGACCGAATATGAAGTGAGTTCAGCGTTCTCGCCCGACAAAACGGGATGTAGCGACACGGCCGACATAGCTGTAACGAAACTGTCGAGCACGCTACTGATGGCCGCACTTGCCACGCCAAAGAACCAAATGTTGGGTGTCTGTTTGTCGATATAGGCCGTTACCTCGCTGAAAAAGCCCGTTTCATTAACTACGCCCACCGCAAACATGATGCCTAAAACAAACAATATCATCTGCATAGAGCCATATTGCAACACGCGTGGTATGCGACGATGTATCGTTTCGCCCGTATTGAGGAGCTTTCGGTTGAATATTTCGTTAACCACCCATAGCACAGATAGCACGCAAAGTGCGCCGAGGAAAGGACTTAACTTGGTGATATTATGGAATGTGGGGATAAACCACAGGCCGCCAATGCCCACAACGAACATCACAAGACGCTGCCAAACATTCAAGTTGGTATCGTCGCCGCGATAAGGGAGGCGCAAAAACTCAATGTCGATACGGTCGGGCAATGCCCTAGACAACAACCAGGTTGGCACAACACAAGTAACGATGCAAGGTACTGCCATGCTTAACGAATAGTTAGTGGCGGTTATCGCGCCCATGTTCCATAGCACCAAACCTTCGGGCGAGCCAATAACGGTTAATGCTCCGCCCATGTTTGCAGCAATTACGGCCACACTGCCGTAAATCATTCGGTAACGTCTGTTGGGTATCACCTGGTGTATGAGCGTCAGGGCCATCACCGTAGTTGTAAGGTTATCCAAATTGGCAGAAACCACGAACACGATAAGCATCATCATCCACAGCAGCTTTTTGCTGTCGCGGGTTCGGGCCCAGATGCCCAAGAAGTCGAAACAGCCGTTATTGTTCAATATCTCTACGATGGTCATCGTGGCCAGTAAGAAGAGAACTATCTCGCAAGCCTTACCCACATAGCGCAAAAAGATGGTCTGAGCGATAAATTGTTTCACCGCCTGACTGGTGTGCGCCATGCCGTCAAGATAGTCGGTGTAGGCCTGTTTGTGCATCAGCTGCACGAAATCCGTTCCATAAGAAACGTACAGCACCCACCCCACTGTACCAACGAATATTGCTACAGCGGCTCTATTCACATTTGTAACATTCTCTGTGCTAATGAGAATAAACCCAACGACTATGATTAAAAGGATAATCAGAGACATTATTTTAGACTATTTAAACGCAAAGGTAACAATTGTTTGTGAAACGAACAAGAACAAAAGAAACTATTCAACGTTTTTTAATCTATGCCCATTCGTTGTGCATCATCTTGCACAACGTTTCTTCGCGCGCGTAATATAATAAGGTGTTCCGCCTATTCCACGATGAAGGAAAGTTGTGCAATGTATTTTTCAATCTTTTGTCATATCATTCAACAATCAATGGCAGCCATTATAAACAAGCTTTGCATTAGATAGCGTTAACCAATAAGTGAGGGCTTAAACATAGCAAAAAATAAAAACGAGTAATTCATCCCTCCCTGTAGCTAGCCTAACTAAGTTCTATTAAACTTTTCAAAACTATTTCTTTGAAGACTTCACTATCAAAATCATACCCTTTACATTTTAGCCTGTGCTAAACTTATAAACTCACGAACACACTAACTCATCAACTACAATAATCATCAACTCAAAAAATCATCAAGCCAAAATCTTAAATTGCCGTCTTTTATTTTACAAAACCACTCCAAATTTCACTCCGTTCTAGCGAAAATACAGGTTAAAAAATAGGTAAATAGCCACCAATTCTAGCCTTTCAAGTCTTTTGTTTTGTCTATTTTCAAGAATAGAACCTGCATTTTGCACCATTTAGCCTTTCTAGTTTGGTTGCCAGCGCGTAATTTTTCATGCCCAATTACCCATTTTTAGCTACCAAAACTCTACTTTTTAATGGCTATTTTGCCCTTTTTAGTCATGTTTTTCATGGTTCGAAAAGGTTTTGTTTATACCATTGTAGTGTATATATATGCTTTTCGCCTTGCATTTAGCAGCATTTTGCACTGCATTTAGCAGCATTTTACCTTGCGTTTAGCACCAAAACGCACTGCATTTAGCAGCATATTGCATTGCATTTAGCAGCAAAACGCAGTGCGTTTAGCGGCATATTGCACTGCATTTAGCTGCAAACAGCCCCCAAATGGGCGCAAATGGCGGTTTCCTATAATAAATATTCATTTTTCCAGCATTTACAACTACCCCCTTTTTGCATCAAAACAAACCTTCGCGAGAATCGATTTTTTGCGGCAAGGTAGGCGATTGGTGGATTACGAGGGCAGTCATAATGTTAAAATTTGCACTAAAAACTTTACACGCATTCAAGAATAGTATGGCAACATAATGGCTAATAAAAGCAAAAATAAAGCGATTGGCACTTTCAATAGAAAGCACTTCGATGGCAAACAATGGCGGATGGCAACAAAAAGAAACCGTTGCCCGATAGGTGCAAGGCCAAGTTGGCCTTAAACTACACCTCATCGAGCAACGGTTAATTATGCTTATTACAGTTTTATCCCATTACCAAAGCGACAAACGTTGGCTCTTAGGGATAAACAACTTGTCGCCTTCTTTCACACCGAAAGCCTCGTACCAAGCGTCAATGTGCGGCAGTGCACCATTCACACGCCATTTGCCCAGCGCATGTGGGTCGGCCTTTGTGCGGTTACGAATTTCTTGTTCGGTGATGTTTTGTCCCCAAACAGCTGCATAAGCCAAGAAGAAACGCTGGTCGGGCGTAAAGCCGTCGAGGTTTTTAAGGTGTTTTTTGGCCTCAACATTCTTGAAAGCAAAGAAACTAACTTGCAATCCGCCGTGGTCTGCAAGGTTTTCGCCGAGCGTAAACTGTCCATTGGCGTTGAGGTCGGGAAGTACTTTGATATTCGAGAAGAAGTCGGCATAAAGTTTAGCACGCTCTTCAAAGCCTTTTGCATCAGATGCAGTCCACCAATCGTTCATATATCCGTTGGCATCGTATTGCCTACCCTGGTCGTCAAAGCCGTGTGTCATCTCATGACCAATAACCACGCCAATAGCACCGTAGTTGTAAGCCTCGTCGGCCTTAGGGTCGAAGAAGGGACGCTGCAAAATACCGGCGGGGAAACAAAACTCCTTGGTTGTGGGGTTGTAGTAAGCGTTAACCGTTTGCGGGGTCATTAACCATTCATCGCGGTCAACGGGCTTACCCGCTCTCATCTGAATGTGCCTATCGTGCGAGAACTTGCGACAAGCGAGCACATTCTCGTAGTACGACTTTGTTGGGTCGATGGTTAGCTTGCTATAATCAATCCACTTGTTGGGGTAACCAATCTTAACATAGAACTTGTTTAGCTTGTTGTGTGCAGCTGCCTTTGTGGTGTCGCTCATCCATGTTTGTGCATCAATGCGCTGACCAAGCGAGATTTGCAGGTTGCGCACCAGCTGTTCCATCATCTTTTTAGACGTTTCGGGGAAATAACGGGCAACATACATCTTACCTAATGCCTCGCCCATCTGTGCTTCCACTTGGTTTGTGGCACGTTTCCACAACGGATACTCTTCCTTTCGGCCGCTCATAGTCTTGCCAAAG
>CAUPVH010000190.1:0-4557 GCA_963514635.1 uncultured Prevotella sp.
AAATAACTCTTGGGAGTGGAGCGGAGGTTATGGTTTCTACCTCGAACACGCAGGAGCGGGCAAGGCATTGCAGCCTAACGAGGTGGGTTATTCGGCCTACATCAAGTACGCCTCGCAGTTCTCCACCAACAAACTGGCGCAACAGCTGTTCTTCAATCACCTCTGTTTCATTCTCAAACGCACCAACCGCTACACGGGAAAGCGCTATGCAGACGACCCCGCCATCATGTCGTGGCAGATTGGCAACGAGCCACGCGCCTTCGATAAGGCCGTTCTGCCACAGTTCGAGGCATGGTTGGCCAAGGCCGCGGCTATGATGAAGAGCATCGACAAACGGCATTTGGTGAGCGTAGGTTCTGAAGGTGCGTTCGGTTGCGAGGCCGATTACGACTCGTGGCAACGCATCTGCGCCGACCCAAACGTTGACTATTGCAACATACATATTTGGCCTTACAACTGGAGTTGGGCCAAGAAAGACTCGCTATCGCAAAACCTGCAACGCGCCAAAGACAATACCAAGGAGTACATTGACCGTCATTTGGCCATCTGCGCCAAGATAAACAAGCCCCTAGTAATGGAAGAGTTTGGTTATCCGCGCGATGGTTTCGCCTTCTCAAAGCAGTCGCCCACCACTGCCCGCGACGCCTATTACGGCTACGTGTTCTCGCTTTTGGCGGCCAATGCAGCCAAGGGCGGATACTTTGCAGGCTGTAACTTCTGGGGTTGGGGTGGTCAGGCGCAGCCCAAACATGAGCAATGGGAGCCTGGCGACGACTATACAGGCGACCCAGCACAAGAGGCACAGGGGCTTAACTCGGTGTTCTCGTCAGACACGTCTACCGTTAACGTGATAAAAGCAGGTATCGCCAAGCTACCCAAACACTGATAAACGATGAAACGAATATTATCCTTAGCCCTTGCGGCACTAACACTTCAAACGATGTCGGCAAAACAAGAACAGCCTCTATACAAAAATCCTAAGGCCAGTGTGGCGCAACGCGTAGACGACCTTTTGGCTCGCATGACACTGGAAGAGAAGGTTGGGCAGATGAACCAGCTTGTGGGCATTGAGCATTTTAAACAAAATTCGGCCTCGATGACCGCCGAAGAACTGGCCACCAACACCGCCAACGCCTTCTATCCTGGCGTTACGGTGCACGACATGGAAACGTGGACACGCCGCGGACTGGTGTCGTCGTTCCTCCATGTGCTCACGCTCGAAGAGGCCAACTACTTGCAAAAGCTCAACATGCAGAGCCGTTTGCAGATTCCTTTGCTCATTGGTATCGATGCCATTCACGGCAACGCCAAGTGCAAGGGCAACACCGTTTACCCCACAAACATAGGCTTGGCCTCATCGTTTGATGTGGACATGGCCTACAAAATAGCCCGACAAACAGCCGAAGAAATGCGTGCCATGAACATGCACTGGAACTTTAACCCCAACGTTGAGGTGGCTCGCGATGGGCGTTGGGGGCGTTGTGGCGAGACCTTTGGCGAAGACCCCTATCTGGTTACGCTCATGGGCGTGGCCACCAACAAGGGTTATCAGCGCAATTTGGATAATGCGCAAGACGTGTTGGGC
Organism: uncultured Prevotella sp.; assembly: GCA_963514635.1. Classification (GTDB taxonomy): domain Bacteria; phylum Bacteroidota; class Bacteroidia; order Bacteroidales; family Bacteroidaceae; genus Prevotella. The sequence goes on from CAUPVH010000190.1 coordinate 1,586, forward strand.
TGCGTAAAGCACTTTGTGGGCGGCTCTTATGCCATCAATGGAACAAACGGCGCACCCTGCGACGTATCCGAACGCACCCTGCGCGAAGTGTTTTTCCCACCCTTTAAGGCTGCCATTCAGCAGGGCGGAGACTGGAACGTGATGATGTCGCACAACGAATTGAACGGCATTCCTTGCCACACCAACAGCTGGCTGATGACTGACGTGTTGCGAAAGGAATGGGGATTCAAGGGGTTTGTTGTGAGCGACTGGATGGATATTGAGCATTGCGTTGACCAACATCGCACGGCCGCCAACAACAAAGAGGCCTTTTACCAAAGCATCATGGCAGGAATGGACATGCACATGCACGGGCCTGAATGGCAAACGGCCGTGGTTGAGCTGGTTCGTGAGGGCAGAATACCCGAAAGCAGGATAGACGAAAGCGTGCGCCGAATACTGACCGTGAAGTTCAGAATGGGGCTTTTCGAGCATCCTTACAGTGATGTGAAGACCCGCAACCGCGTTATCAACGACCCCGAACACAAGCGAACGGCCCTTGAAGCAGCGCGCAACAGCATCGTTTTGCTGAAAAACGCCAACAACCTGTTGCCCCTAGATGCACAAAAATATAAAAAGGTGTTGGTGACAGGCATCAATGCCAACGACCAGAACATTATGGGCGATTGGAGCGAGCCACAACCCGAAGAGCAAGTGTGGACCGTTTTGCGCGGATTGAAAAGCGTTGCGCCCACCACCGACTTTCGTTTCGTAGACCAAGGATGGGACCCGCGCAACATGTCGCAAGCCCAAGTGGATGCTGCTGTTGAGGCTGCCAAGGAGTGCGACCTTAACATCGTGTGTTGTGGAGAGTATATGATGCGGTTCCGTTGGAACGAACGCACGTCGGGCGAAGATACCGATCGCGATAACCTAGACCTCGTTGGACTGCAAGAACAGCTGATACGTCGACTGAACGAAACGGGCAAACCCACGGTCGTTATCATCATCAGTGGCCGTCCGCTCAGCGTTCGTTACGCCGCCGAACATGTTCCTGCCATCGTCAACGCATGGGAACCAGGGCAGTATGGCGGACAAGCCATTGCCGAAATACTTTACGGCAAGGTGAACCCATCGGCCAAATTGGCCATGACCATGCCGCGCCATGTAGGGCAAATATCCACATGGTACAACCATAAGCGTTCGGCTTTCTTCCATCCAGCCGTGTGTGCCGACAACACGCCGCTATATCCCTTCGGTCATGGTTTAAGTTATACCACATTCCGTTACACCAACTTACAGCTTAGTCAGTCTAGCATTCCCAACGACGGGAAGACGCCCGTAACGGCTAGTGTAACGATTGAAAACACGGGCCAACGCGATGGCGTGGAGATTTGTCAGCTGTATATTAATGATGTGGTGGCATCTGTAGCTCGACCCGTGAAAGAGCTGAAAGACTTCCGTCGGGTGGCGTTGAAAGCGGGAGAGAAGAGAACCATCGAGTTCACCATCACGCCCGACAAACTGGCTTTCTACGACATCAACCTCAAACCCATTGTAGAACCAGGCACGTTTGAAGTGATGGTGGGCGGAAGTAGCCGCGACGAAGACCTGCAAAAAGCCACTTTCAATGTTCAATGATATGAAAAAAATAATCCTCGCTATGGCCATAGCAATGCTCGCTTTTACTGCAAATGCAAAGCAAAAGGCAAAAAATACGCCTGCACAACAACTCATCGAACGCCTTCAAACGCTACAAAAGCGCGGCGTAATGTTCGGTCATCAAGACGCCCTTTTCTATGGAACGACGTGGAAATGGGAGTTTGGACGAAGTGACGTTAACGATGTTTGTGGCGATTATCCTGCCGTTCTAGGTTGCGAATTGGGCGGACTAGAACTGGGAAACGACAAAAATCTGGACGGTGTTCCCTTTGATAAGATGCGCCAACAGATTATCGCCCACCATCAACAAGGCGGTATCGTAGCCATCAGTTGGCATCCCTACAACCCCGTTACAGGAAAAGACGCATGGAATACAGAGGGAGATGCCGTTACGGCCGTGTTGCCTGGCGGTAAAGAATCGGCCAAAATGCAACTTTGGCACCAGCGTTTGGCCGACTTCATGGCATCGCTTAAAGACGATAAAGGCCGTGCCGTGCCCGTTATTTTCCGTCCGTGGCACGAGATGAGCGGCGCTTGGTTTTGGTGGGGAAGCAAGCAATGCACGCCCGAACAGTACAAGGCGCTGTTCCGTCTCACGTTCGACGCTATGGCACAAGCAGGCTTGCGCAACCTAGTTTGGAGCTATTCGCCCAACGCACAGGCCAACGACACGCCCGAACACTATTTTCTCTTCTACCCCGGAGATAGCTATGTGGATGTGCTCGGCATAGATTTGTATCAGTATAACGGCAGTGCGGTCTTCATTGAGCAATGCCAGAACGAGATGCGCATCATGTCGGAGTATGCCAAAAGCCACAACAAGCTGTATGCTTTAACCGAGGCAGGCTACCGAAACACGCCCGATGCCCAATGGTATAGCTCTACCTTGCTGCCTGCCATCAAGGGATTTGCCCCCAGTTACGTGCTGCTTTGGCGCAACGCATGGGATAAAGCCGAAGAAAACTTCGGTCCGGCACCCGAGAAAACTTGCGCCAACGATTTCAGGAAGATACACAAGGAGGGCGCTTTCCTCTTCCGTAGCCAGTTGCAATGTGCACCAACAAAAGGCTGTTGGATGGTATCGAAGAAAGCTAAAAAATAAGTTTCTGAGTTTTTAAGTTTATAAGTTTGAAGGCTTATTCTGCGTTTAAAGTAGATAAAGAGAATGAAGAAATCGCAAACCTTCTAACTTATCAACTCATTAACTCCCCAACTTATAAACTCACTAAATAAGTTTCTGAGTTTTTAAGTTTATAAGTTTGAAGGCTTATTCTGCTTTTAAAGGAGATAAAGTGAATGAAGAAATCGCAAGCCTACAAACACCCCCAACT
>CAUPVH010000191.1:0-4556 GCA_963514635.1 uncultured Prevotella sp.
TTTGGGGGCTGTTTTCTAGGAAAGCTAGGCGTTCTGGAACAACCAGAATGCCTAGCTTTCCTAGGGCAACTTGAATAACTAGAAGCCCTAGTATGATTAGAATATCTAGAATCCCTAGGATAATATGAACAACTGGGATGCCTAAAATTATTAGAACCCCAGCCCCTAACCCCCCTAACGCTTAGCCCTTATAACCCTTTAATAACCCCATTCGCCCTGTGTTATCACTCCTTTTACTTGCCCTTCCCCTGGCATCGCCCAATGTTGAGGCCGACCAACAGCTTGTGTTTCGCGACTTCAACTACGTGAAACAGGCCAAGCCGTGGCTCACTTCGCCCAACGCAGCTGCACTAACACGCTACAATCAGCGCAATATCTCGTTGGCCGAAGTAAGGGGCAGCGTGGCCAAAGGCGACCTTGTGGACTACTCCCAGTCCTCCAACGTGGTGCAAGCAGGTGCGATGGTCGAGTCGTTTTTCCGTATTAACCCACGCACCGTGGTTTACGGGCGAATGGATTACGACAACTTCGCAGGCAAAAACATGTTGGGTTCAGTGTTCATCAACCCCGAACGCAAGCCCTTCGACCTATCCGAAGACTCGCTAACCAATCCTGGCAACAAGCATCGCGACACCTATAACCTCGTAGGAGCCGTAGGTATAGACCTCTGGCGAGGCTTAGCCGTGGGCGCAAAGGTAGATTATACCGCCGCCAACTACGCCAAATACAAAGACCTTCGCCACCGAAACAGCCTGATGCAACTCAATCTTTCGCTGGGCATTGCAGCCCCAATAGGTAAAAATTGGATGCTGGGTGCCAACTATATTTACGGCCGAAGTACCGAAAGTCTGCGCTTTGTAACCTACGGAAAAACCGAAAAGGTGTATAAAACACTTGTAGACTATGGCGCATTTACGGGCGAAGTGGAACAGTTTGGCAACAAAGGCTACACCGACGACTCGCGCGAACAGCCCCTACTTGACGAACAAAACGGGCTTGCCTTGCAGGCAGAAAGCAATTTGGGGCGTGGGTTCTCGCTCTTTCTTAGTGCACAGATGGTGCACCGAAACGGATTTTACGGGCGCAACTCGCCTTATTCTATCGTGCATTTCAAGCATCAGGGCGACAACTATGCGCTGCAATTGGTGCTGAATAAATACCGCACGTATAGTCAACAACAGCTGTCGCTGTCGTACACCAACGAACAGCTGACCAACCATAAAACCACTTATCGCGAGAACCAAACAGCAACAGGCAGTTCGTTTTACGACTACTTCGACCCCATAAAAACATCCAACAAGCGTTGGAACAGCCTGAAACTGGCCTATACAGCATGGTTAAGGTTGTTTGGCGGCATCGCGCATTGGACCATCTCGGCCGCCTTGCAAGCCGACAGCCGCCAAGTGTCGGCCTATCTCTACCCCTACGTTCAGCGACAACAGCTGCACACCAACCTGCTTTCGCTGCTCGTCACTCGCAATATCTCCCTTAGTCGCCGCGCCATGCTATCCCTTACAGGTGGACTTTCTCACCAATGGGGCAGCGGCGAGCCAGGCCAAACAGCCACATTGGCAACGCCTAGCGACAAACAAAAGCCCCCAACGCTGATGCAAGCCTATCTCTACCGCCATCATCACCTGCTAACCGCACCGCAATGGGGCTTGCATCTAGCCGCCAAATACGCCTTTGGCCTACGCCATTTGCCCTTTCCCCTCTACGTTCGCGCCCAAACCATGTGGCACCGAACCGCCAAACCTTCGCCTTGGATTGACAACCAACACCGCACCGAGGCCACTTTGGCCATAGGCTGCACGTTTTAAGGCGGGTTCTAAAAAATGCCTTCATACATCGGCGTACGTTTAAAACAGCAAAAACATTAACCCTATGCAAACAAGATTTCTAAGGCAAGTAAGCCTTTTATTGCTCTTTCTGCCAACCCTTTTGTTGGCGCAGCCCCTAAAAAACGATGCTACCTATCGTACGGGCAAGCTTAAAAATGGCCTAACATACTTTGTTCGGCACAACGCCAAAGAGCCTGGCGTGGCCGATTTCTACATTGCTCAGCGCGTGGGTAGCATTCTTGAAGAGCCGCGCCAGCGCGGATTGGCTCACTTCTTAGAGCACATGGCCTTCAATGGTACCAAGCATTTCCGCAACGATGGCACCTCTCCGGGCATCGTTCCGTGGTGCGAAACCATCGGCGTGAAGTTTGGAACCAACCTCAATGCCTACACCAGCATCGACGAAACGGTGTACAACATCTCGCAAGTGCCGCTGAAACGCTCGTCCGTTGTCGACTCGGTGCTGCTCATCCTCCACGATTGGAGCCACTACTTGCTGCTGCAAGATAAGGAGATAGACAAAGAACGCGGCGTGATACACGAAGAATGGCGCATGCGCAGGGCGAAAATGGCCTCGCAACGCATGTACGAAAAGCTGCAACCCACCATCTTTAAGGGTTCTAAATACGAAGACTGCATGCCCATTGGCTCGATGGACATCGTTGACAACTTTCCCTATCAAGACCTCAAAGACTATTACAACAAGTGGTATCGCCCCGACTTGCAAGCCATCGTGGTGGTGGGCGACATCGACGTAAACGCTATCGAGGCCAAAATTAAGCAGCTGTTCTCTACCATTCCCATGCCCAAAAATCCCGCCAAGCGCACCTATTACCCCGTGCCCGACAACAAACGCATGATTGTGGCCGTAGAAAAGGATAGCGAACAGCCCATTGTCCTGGCTGGTCTTCACATGAAACATCCCGCCACACCTTTTGCACAGAAAGGCCAAACCGCCTATGTGCGCGACGGATACATAGAAAACCTCATTACGGCCATGCTTAGCGAGCGGCTAACAGCCCTCAAACAGATCAATCCTTCGCCCGTGCTTAGTGCCTCGGCGCGTACGGGTAGCTTCCTCGTTGCCCAGACAAAAGAGGCTTTCAGCCTGTCGTTTGGCTGTAAAGAAGACAACATACGCGGTTCGTTCCATGCTGTTATCGGCGAAACCGAACGTGTACGCCGCTTTGGCTTTACCGCAACCGAACTGCAACGCGCCAAAGCCGATGCGCTGCAACGTGCCCAAACGCGCTTTGACGAACGCAACGAACGTCGCAATCGCACGCTGGCCATGCAGGCCGTTCGCCATTTTCTCTCGTCCGAACCCCTGCTAACGCCCGAAGAAAGGCTTGCCCTTACCAAGCGTTTCGATGCCGAAGTGTCGCTCAAAGAGGTGAACGAGGCCGCCCGAAAGCTCATTTCTAACGAAAATCAAGTGCTAACGGTGCTTGCTCCGCAAAAGGCAGGCTTTACATTGCCCAGCAATCAAGAATTGGAACAATACGTTTTGCAGGCACAAGCCGACAATAGCTACCAGCCATACAAGGAAGAGCCCCTGCCCACAACCCTCATCGAGCATGCCCCAAAGGCCGGAACGATTGTGAGCGAGCTGCCTTACGGACACTTTGGTGTCACTAAACTTGTGCTTAGCAACGGCATCGAGGTGTATGTTAAGCCCACCAACTTTGCCGCCGACCAAATAACCATGCGCTTTTGGGGCGAAGGCGGCCTTTCGCTTTGTCCCGAAACCGATGCCCCAAACTTCTCTTTCCTGCCCAATGCCATCGTTGATGGCGGTGTGGGCGCATTCTCGGCCGACCGCTTAGACAAGATGCTGGCAGGCAAACATGTGCGCGTTTCACCCTATGTTGGTCAAGAAACGCAGGGCATCAGCGGACAATCTAACCGCAAAGACCTGGCCACGATGTTCCAATTGGCTTATCTTTACTTCACCGCTCCGCGAACAGACACCACCGCTTTTGCCACTAGCATCGACCGCAGGCGGGCCATGTTGAGGAACAGAAACGCCAATCCGCAGGTAGAATACAACGACTCGCTCTCGCTCATTGCCTATGGTCACAACGAACGCACCGCCCCAATGACCCTCGAACGCCTCAACAAGGTGAACTATCAGCGCATTATGCAACTCTATCGCGAACGCTTTGCCGATGCCACAGGCTTTAAGATGTTGCTTGTGGGCAACGTAAACATCGACTCGCTTCGCCCACTTCTCTGCCAATATGTGGCTTCGTTGCCGGCAGCAGGGCGCAAAGAGAGCTTTACCAACAACCTTCCAGAGGTGCGCAACGTTAACGAAACGCATGTCTTCACCAAGAAGATGAACACGCCATCGGCACTTGTCACCATCATCTACACCTTCGACTTGCCCTTTACGCCCAAGTCTAACTTGGCTCTCGATGCCCTTGGCCGCGTGCTTACCATCGCTTTTACCGACAGCATTCGCGAAGAGAAGGGCGGTGCCTATGGCGTGGGTGTGCAAGGCGAACTCGACTGCAACAGTCGGCCCAACTCGTTGTTGAAGATTGGTTTCAGAACTGGCCCTGAAAAGTACGCCGCACTGATGCCCATCGTGTATCGTCAGTTGGCACACGTGGCGCAAGGGCGCATCAATCCCGAAAGTATTCGCAAGATTAAGGCTTACTTAAAGAAGGCTCACCAGCAAGAAACGCTTGTGAACGACTATTGGAACAGCAT
>CAUPVH010000192.1:0-4555 GCA_963514635.1 uncultured Prevotella sp.
CGTTATAGCCATGCTCTTGTGGCTGCCCGACGAACAGCTCATTGAGAGCTATACGCGCATACAAAAGCTGAAAGCACCCGACATTGAAGGCTCGTTGAGCGAGTTGCGCGAGGGGTCGCCTGCTTTGGTTAAGGCCTTCGGACCGCCCACAACGCAAACCACTGGCCAGGCCATGAAGGCTTATCCCGGCGAAGAAGGCGGCTACGGACTGTACACCCCTGTAGAAATTGCCGAACCCGAAGTGGCTAACCCCTTTAACAGTGCGCCCCAAGGCGGGCTGAAAGGCATGCTCTCGAAGATTACGGGAAAGGATAACACACCCGACGTAAGCGGCATTTTTGCCTATACCTACGAGCAAATGCACGACCTTTACCTAAAAATGGAGGCCATTATAGACGCCAATGCCGACAGGCAATATAAGGACAGGTGGAACGACGACCGTGTGTTGGGCGACAGATACCTAGCGTACACAAGCAAAGAGTACGGTTATGATAGCCTGCCTTTCCCCGAATTGTGGGAGCAATTCTTTGAAGAAAGCGGCATAAAAGACGAAGAACTGTATGGTTTATACCTAATGGTCGAATGGATTGGTAGGGATGACAATGCCCTGAAGCTCGACTTGCCCAATTATCCCCTTACATCCAAGCAACGAGGTGGGGAAATGAAGTACCGATCGCATTTTAAAGAGGTGATAGAAGGCCGCTTTTATAAGGTGCGCGAGCAACGCCCCGAATTGTTCTTCGAGCCTTCTTACCTCATGTCGTCGCTTTTCTACTTCTTCTGCAACGAGAAAAAAATTGTGCGGAAAACAAAGTATAGCACCTATATTTACCCCATACCGTCTTGCACGCCGCTGAACGGAGCAATGCACACAATGACGCAAACCTGGCGCACAGACGAAGAGTTTGCTCGTTGCTCAAACCTCTTGTTGGCCATTAGTCGCAAGTTCTATCTTGAAGACGACGAGAAGGATAGGAGCAACTATCGGCTCCCGCCACTCATGGCTGCGCGAATGAACCTCGAAGGTAGGCTCACCGACGACCAGCTTATGCAGATGTTAATGGCCGAAAAGGGCGGTATGTTGGAGGCTGCAACCTTTGCCGTGTACTACGACAGCGACTATCGGCGCAAGCCCCAATGGGATTTGACACCCCAAAAATCATGTTACGACAAGACCGTGTACGAGCATTTGCGCAACGTGGTTAACCGCATTGCCAACCATTTGTTCGATATTGAGCTGACAAGGCGCAATGCACCCACGCCCGCAACCAACCTCTTGACTGGCAGCTATCGCAGCAAGGTGGTGCTATGGGGCACGGCCAACCTGCAAAAGGCCATGGCCGCACTGGGCAAAGAGCATCTGGTGCGCGATTATAGCGGCAAAGAAAAACGCGCCGTGCTTACCTCGTGTATCGTGCATTGCTATCCATTAGACACCGATACGCCCGACATGCTTAAAGGCATAGATGCTGCCCGACTGGTGGAATTGGCCTTCTTCGCCCCACAATGGATGGAGCTGGTGCGCCAACACCTCAATTGGAAGGGCTTCGACGAGGCTTATTACTACTTTGTGGCGCACACCAAAGAGAGCGACAGCGAAGAAAAGCGGGCAACAATAGCCCTTTACACCGACCTCGCACCCGAAGATCTGGCCGATGGTGCTTTTGATGCGCGCCTGTTTAACGAGGCATTTAAGAAGGTTGGAAAGAAAAACTTCGCCCTGTTCTACGATGCGGCTAAGTATATGGGCAGCAGCAATTATCATGGTCGTGCACGTCGTTTTGCCGATGTTACGCAAGGCTTGATAAAAGAAAAGCAACTGATGGAGCAGATAGACAAGACACGCAACAAAGACGCATTGTGCGCCTTGGGCCTTGTGCCGCTGCCCAAGAAGAATGTAGACACGGCCTTGCTGAAACGCTACAAGCGCATTCAGGCGTTCTTGAAAGAAAGCAAGCAGTTTGGCGCGCAACGTCAGGCATCCGAGAAACGAACGGTTGAAATTGCCTTGATAAACCTTGCTCGTTCGGCTGGATACGACGACGTGATACAGCTAGTGTGGCGGATGGAAGGCCATTTGGTGGCCGACAAGAAGGCCCTGCTCGACGGCATGGAGGCCGAGGGCTACCTTATCCGTGTTGAAATTGCGCCCGATGGCACAAACAAAGTGGTGATAGAGAAAGACGACAAACCGCTGAAATCGGTGCCAACGAAGTTGAAGAAGAACGCCACTTACCTGGAAGTGAACCAAACGCACAAGGAGTGGACACTGCAATATCGTAGGGCACGCGAGATTTTTGAAGACATGATGCGCCAGCAAACAACCATCATGCCTGCCGATGCCGCCGTTATTGAGGCCAACCCCATCGTGGCTCCACTCTTTGCCAAGCTGCTTGTACAGCAGCACGACCACATGGGACTGTATGCCGAGGGTAAGTTGCACACGCTGGATGGCGAACAAACCATCGACCCCGACACGCCGCTAACCATCGTGCACCCCTATCATTTGCACGCATCGGGCAAGTGGGCGGCATGGCAGAGCCGACTGTTCGAGATGCGATTGGTACAACCCTTTAAGCAGGTGTTCCGCGAATTGTATGTGCCCATCGAAGAAGAGGCCGACAAAAACGAAAGCCGCCGTTACAGCGGTTATCAGATACAAGTGCGCCAAACGTTGGCAACGTTGCGCTCGCGTGGATGGGTGGCCGACTACGAGGAGGGCCTTCGCAAGGTGTTCCATAAACAAGGGGTGGTGGTTTCGCTTTATGCGCGGGCCGACTGGTTCAGTCCGTCAGACATCGAGGCTCCTGCCATCGAGTATGTTCGCTTTGACAGAACGCGCGGCATAGAGCCTTTACACATTGCCGATGTCGACCCCGTGCTGTACAGCGAGGTGATGCGCGACGTTGATTTGGCTGTAAGTATCGCTTTCGTTGGTGGTGTTGACCCCGAAACGGGTCAGTCTACGCGCGAGCTTAGGGCGGCAATTGTTCGCTGTACGGCCGAGATGCTCAAGCTTAACAACGTGCGTGTGGATGGCAATTTTGCCTTTATCGAGGGCACTTTGGCCGATTACACCGTGCATTTGGGTTCTGCCAACGTGCGCCAGCAGGGCGGAAAAGAAATTCCCATCGTTCCCGTGCATAGCTCGCAACGCGGTAAACTCTACCTGCCTTTCGTTGACGAAGACCCGAAGACGGTTGAAATCGTGTCGAAGGTGGTGCTGTTGGCCGAAGACAATAAGCTGAAAGACCCCACCATTTTGCAGTGGATTGAGAGGAGGTAGCAACATCGGGCGGGTGTGAACAGCCCCGAAAGCGTGCTGCCCACAGCTTATCTTGGCATTGTTGGGTAATAATAAGTGGTGTGCTTGACCGCAAAATGCGTACTACGCCCACGAAACTCGATAATTGTAATACCTATGCGTAGGGTGTGCTTGCCTCTAAAAAGTGTACTACGCCCAAGAGGAATTGCCTTATTATGAGTTAGATTGGAGGTGTGCTTGCCCCTAAAAAGTGTACTACGCCCAAGTTGCCAAGACTAGCAATTAAATGGAAAAAGAGCCATATCAGACCCTGTACGAGGGCGTTGATGTGGCTCTTTTCTTTGGGTTTAAGCGCATCTAAGCTCCATTTTTTATGCCGATGCCCTCTTCACTACAACACTGGTGCTTTGCTTAAAGTTGTTCCTACGTTCCTTGTTTTACGCTGATGCCCTCCGTTCTGTCTGTATTCTGTAAAGTAATCAGCGTAAATTTTAACATTATGAGTGCCATTTTTGTCCATCAACAACTCACTCGGTTGCAAATTTTCAATTCTCGCGCGAGTTTCTTTGTTGCAAATCGAGGTGTAAGCCTTCATCATTGGTAGGCTCATTTTGTGCATGTTAATGCAAACCTACTACAAAGAAATATGCTATTTGCAGCAAAAACACGGCTATTTGCTGCAAAACATCTTGCAATATGCCGCTAAATGCGTTGCGTTTTGTCGCTAAATGCAGTGCAATTTGGTGCTAAACGCAGTGCGTTTTGCTGCTAAATGCACGATTAAATGCTGCTAATTACAAGGCGTTTTGCATATATACGCATTGTGAATTGTATATTTATCGCTTTCTTTTCTACATGGAAGAGCGTGCAAGCTATGGTAAAAAGGCACTTTTTGCGTGCAATTTAGTGGCAAAATGCAGATAATTGGGCTTGCAAAAAACACAACCCATCGGCCAAATAGAAGGGCAAAATGGTGCTAAATGCAGGCTGCATTCTCAAAAATGGACTAAAAACGAAACGTGCAAGGCCGAAATTTGCTGCTATTTGCCTGCTTTTTGGGCTTGTTTTTCGCTAGAATGGGGTGGCGGCAAGGGTGTGATTTGTAAATAAAAAGCAAACCTCCCTGGTTATTCTAGCGTTTTTAGTTGTTCTAGGTTTTCTAGTTATCCTAGTGTTTCTAGTTATCCTAGTGTTTCTAGTTATTCTAGTGTTTCTAGTTATTCTAGTGTTTCTAGGTATACTAGGCTTTCTAGTTATTCTAGGCATCCTAGCTATTTAACTACATTAGGC
>CAUPVH010000193.1:0-4514 GCA_963514635.1 uncultured Prevotella sp.
CGCTGATTGGTGTTAGACACCTTAAACAACTCTTCGTTAAACGCCCTGTCCACAACTCGTTGCAAGGCCGACTTGTCCGCAAGAAAATCCTTAATGGCGCGGTCGGTAACGGCCGAATCGCCATCCATCAGCTGCTCGTAAATTAGCTGAGAGCTTTTATGGAAGATGTTGCCAAAGGTTCTGTTGTCAATATCGTCGGTTTCATCGTCACTTTCTTTCAATCCTGCCACAATGTTATAGAAGAACAATAGCTGGCAACGCAAATAGCGATTGATGGCCGTTGGCGACAGCTTTTCAAGTTTCAGCATCTCTTCCATGATGCTTTGCGTTTTCTTAACGGCATGCGGCTGCAACACATTGGGCATTTGTCCGGCCTGTAACGACAGTCGTTCTATCTGATGGCCGCTCTCAACAAGCATTTGCAACATAAAGCGACTCATCTCGCCCGTGTGTCCGTCTTCGGTTGAATTGTTATATAATATGGTGACGTTCTTTGCCCGTTGCAACAGTCGGTGGAAGTAATAAGAATAGATAGCCACCTTGTGGTCTACGGTTGTAAGCCCGTGTGCCTTGCGTATCGAATAGGGAATAAACGAGGCATCGTTAACCCCTTTGGGCATGTTACCTTCGTTGCACGACAGCAATAGAATGTTGTCGAAATCCAAGTTACGGGTTTCTAACACGCCCATTACTTGCAAACCTACAGCAGGTTCGCCGTGGAAAGGAATGCTGGTGGCCTGCACCAACTGTGTAATCAATCGCAGCAAGGTTATCAAGTCTACCGAGAGGTCGCCCGAAATAATCAACTCGTGCAAGCGGTTAAACAAGGTGTACATCCTATATATGGCCTCTTTCATTAGGTGGTCGTTGGTTTCTTGCGTGCTTGTGCCCACACATTTCAGCAGTTGCAACATCCATTCCACCAGCCTGGCATGATACGTTTGTACGTCGGCAACGCCCTCTTCCAGGTCTGCAAACAGCAAGGTTAAGCCTTCATCCGTGGCCAAGTCTTGCCTTAACGGATAATAGGTGTGATGTTCTTCGAGCGTGGCCAGCAGTTTACTGCAATTCTCCGAGAGAAAAAGGCTATACGGATGCCTAAGCACTGGCCGCACATATTGCAGCCTATAACGAGCCGAACTTTTGGTGTAGCCGGCGGTTTGCAAGGCAATAAGCGCATTGACAAACCAAAAAACGGGTGACTGCGCCAAGGGAAACCCCGTGGTGATGTTCACGCTCTCTACTTGTGGAGGCAAGCTATGCACCACGGTTTGCAGCAAGTTCTCGTCGCACAACACCACAGCCGTCTTTCGTCCTGCCTGCACAAAGGTATCGTTTTGCAGCCAATGACCCACAAAGCGAGCCTGAATGGTTTCTGTGGAGGCCGACACGAACTGCAACTTTTTCTCTTGGCGAAAGTTGTCGTATATCTCTTCATCGCGGTTAAACAACTCGTTGGGAAAGGCATCGAGGTATTGACGGATGTAATGCCCAGCCTCGTTGTTGACCCCTTCCATATAATAACGGTCGAAATCCCAATAAAATTTGGCTTTACCAGCCTTTTCCAGTCGGGCAAACAGTTTCTGTTCCACCTTCTGCAACATGTTGAAACCCACAAAAACATAAGCATCCGCATCGAAACTCACGTTCTCGTTACATGCCACCTCGCGATAAAGAGCGCCCTCGTAGGCCAGCCCTTCTTCTTGCAAATGGGCGTTATACCTATTATATATGTCGCCAAAGTTTTGCCATAACTGCAAGAAACGTTTCTTCAACTCCGAGTTATAATCGTCAGAGAAGTTACTGAAAAAGCGTTTCAGCGCCTCTCGTTGCTCGTCGGTTAGGTACGAAACGTCGTCCAGTTCGTGAATGTTGCTCAGGTTTCTAAACACGTCTGCGGCATCGGCTAGGTTCTTGTCTATGTCGTCGAAGTCGCTTAGCATCAGCATTCCCCAACCATAAAAGTGGTCGAGTGTTTCGGTCGAGCCTGTGCATTGAACGTAAATGCGATAGAGGTCGCACACCAGCTTGATGTCGTCGGCCACTATTCGTGCACTCCTATCGCGAAACAGCTGACTGATGGTGGTATAAACAGGACTCCATAACGGACCATCTGCCATACGTGCCAAATGCTCGTTAAGGAATAAGGATGCGCGTTTGTTAGGGAAAACAAGCGTAACGCGCGACAGGTCTGTGCCAAACTTCTTCAACAAGTCTTCGGCAACGTATTCTAAAAAGGTCTTTCTCATTTCACTTCCTCAATCTTATTACTGTAAACATACCACAAGTAGCCGCTTACGCGCTTATATCCCATCGTTTCTAGTAAAGCCATGTAGCTGGCCACTTGTGCGTGGTGTTCTTCCTTGGGCTTGCCAAACTTAAAGTCGATAACCCGCATTTCCTCGCCGTTTGTTATCACGCGGTCGGGTCGGTGCGTAACAACTGCGTTGGTAACGGGGTCTACCGATAGGATGGAACATTCGTTAAACAGTAGCCAACCGTCCGAAAACCATTCCTTTACGCGCTTATCGGCAAAGCGTTTGTTCAGCATCTCTATCAATTTTTCTTTGGTTAGGTCGCTATCGTATAGCACACCGTCTTGCTCCAACTGCCTTAACACGTTCGGTACATCGGCTAATGTGCGTATCTGTGCAAACACTGCGTGCAGCACGCTGCCCAGCTTGATGTAGTTGCTTTGTTGAGAGCCTTTGTCTTCTCCTCCGATAAACTCCGAACTTTTGTTGCTCTGTAAGAATTGGGCTTGGCTTTCGTACACCCGCACATCAAAGGTAAATGGCGATGGAATGGTGTTAAATACATTGTCTGCTGTGCTTTTTGCCTTCTCCTCCGCCGTGTCTATTGATAAGGTTCCGTACTTAAATTCCAAGTCTTCTTCGGCTGTTGTTTCAAGCGAACTGCCTGGCAACACGTCCGTTAGCTGTTCAAGACATTGCCCTATAACGGCAGAACGGCTGCCCGATTTATCTTTTTCGCCCATCACAAAGAGGTTTCGGCCCGCCCTTGTGAACGCCACATACAGCAAGTTCATGTTGTCTACCATCGTTTGCAGGTGCTCGTGTAGGTAGTCTTTCTCGTAAACCGACCCCATTAATTGCTTGGGATAGAGGTCTACGGGCACCAGCGGCAAGGCGTTAAACGGCGGTTCGTCGGGCTGACACCATAGCGTTCCACCCGTTCTTTCCAACTGCCAGTCGCAAAAAGGCACAATGGTATGGGCAAATTCCAGTCCCTTACTCTTATGAATGGTAAGCAGTCGCACGCCGTTAAGTTCGTCACTTTGTATGGCACGGTTCTTCATATCATTCTCCCATTCGTCGATTACGGCGTTTAGGTCGGCCGAATTGTCCACCAAAAACTTGTTCAGCCTATCGTAGAAGGTGCAGATGTACGCACTTTGTTCCGACAATCGTTCTAGCTGAAAAGCATGATACACCTCTTCCACGATGTTGAGTATGGGCATGGCCATTTGTTGTTGGTGTCTGTCCCAGAACTTTTTGGGCAGAAAACTGGCCACATCTGCATCGCGTTTAAGCATTTCGCGGTCGCCAATGGCATTGCCCAAGATGTGCGTTTGATAAGTGGTGGCAAGGTTGGCTTGCAACAAACGGTCGGCAGGATTGGCCAAAATGCGCAGCGCACTCATGATAATCTGCACGGCAATAGAGGCTTGCAGCTTAAAGCCTTCGTCCGAAACCAATCGCACTTCGGGCAAATGCACCATCATATAATCGGCAATAAGTGCGATAGAATTGTTGTTTCTTACCAATATGGCCACGTCTTTGGGCCTTGCTCCTTGCTCCAACAGGTTCTTTATCGTATGGCATATCTTGGCCAGCATACGCTGTTCGCAATCGTCCTTACTCAAAAGGCACACCTCAACCCTACCCTTCGGCTCCTTACTAGTGGGCACCAGCTGTTTCACATCTTGATAAGCCACCTGCATTTGCTGCGCTCCCGTTGGACTTTTCCCCTCCAACTCGCGCTGTTCTATGGCACATGCCGCCTCGAAAAAGGCGTTGTTAAAGTCAACGATGTTGCGCTCCGAGCGATAGTTGGTCGTCATTCGCTCTATTTTAAAGGCATGCGGCGAGCCTGCAAATTGCTTTTCAATCTCGTTCAGCAATCGCCAGTCGCCCGAACGCCATCTGTATATGCTCTGTTTCACGTCGCCCACAATCAAGCTTTGCGATTGGTTGTGGCTCATACACTCTTGCAACAGCACCTTAAAATTGGCCCATTGCACCGTGCTTGTATCTTGAAACTCGTCAATCATGATGTGTTCGAGTTGTGTTCCTATCTTCTCGAAGATAAAAGGCGAGTCGCTATCGTGTATCAGGGCGTGCAAAAGGGTTTGCGTGTCGCTCAACAAAAAGCGGTTCGACTGCTCGTTTAATTCGCGCACCTGCGTTTCTATCTTGTCCAAAAGGCGCAGCTGGTCTAGGTGGCGCAAAGTAAGCTTGGCCGATTTAAGAAGTTTTGCCTGCTCCTTACGC
>CAUPVH010000194.1:0-4499 GCA_963514635.1 uncultured Prevotella sp.
AGCCGAAAACACGTACCAAGCAGAAGTCTGCCCGTTGTCTTCGTCGCCGCAATAGCCGTCGGGGTGTGCGCTATAAAGCCTATCCATCACCTCGCGAACCCAATATTGGGTTTTCCAAGGCGCGCCACTCCAATTATAAAGGTAGGGCATGTGCTGTATTGGCTGATTACCGTGGGCGTAATTACCCATGTTCATAATCTGCATTTCGCGTATTTCGTGTATCACTTGGCCATAATAGCTGTCGTCGAACACGGGCGGAAGGGCGAAAACAGAGTCGAGCATGGCCGTGAAAGCCTTGTTGCCGCCCATCAACGAGATAAGTCCGCGGGGGTTATGAAACACCGACCACGTGTAATGCCAGCCGTTTCCCTCGGTAAAAACATCGCCCCACTTCAATGGGTTGTAGGGCTTTTGCCACTCGCCGTTCTTCTTTCGGCCCCGCATCAGGTTAAATTCCTTGCTGAAAAGGTTGCGATAGTTCTCGGCGCGGCGTTCAAACTCGGCCCATTCTTTCTTGGGTTTGCCCAGTGCCTTGCCCAATTGGGCGATACACCAGTCGTCGTAAGCATACTCCAAGGTACGTGCAGCACTCTCGTTAATGCCCACATCGCAAGGCACATAGCCCAACTTATTGTAGTATTCGTGCCCCAATCGGCCCGTAGAAGGCACTTGCGGATGCACCGCCTTTGTGCCATGCAGCACAGCTTGCCACAGCGTTTCGATGTCGTAACCGCGTATGCCCTTGATGTAAGCATCGGCAACCACCGATGCCGAGTTGTTGCCCACCATGCAATTGCGATGTCCGGGGCTGGCCCATTCGGGTAAAAAGCCGCTCTCCTTATAGGTGTTCACCAGTCCCTCTTGCATCTCGCGCGCCATAGAAGGGTACACAAGGTTCACCAAAGGGAACAAACTGCGGAACGTATCCCAAAAGCCCGTGTCGGTAAACATCGTTCCGGGCAACACTTTTCCGTTGTACGGACTGTAATGCAGCGTGTCGCCACTGGCCGAAATCTCATAAAACTTGCGTGGAAAGAGCGTAGAGCGGTAAAGACAAGAGTAGAAAGTGCGCAGGTTATCAACGTTGTTGTCTTCCACACTGATGCGTCCCAGCACGTCGTTCCAACGTTGTCTGCCCTTTTGCAGCAGCGTTTCGAACGAGCTGTTGCCCAACTCTTTAAGGTTTTGCATAGCTTGCGCCTCGCTGATAAACGACGAGGCAACGCGGGCATGCACCTGTTCGCCGCGTTTGCAACTGAAAGTAACGATGGCCCCTGCATGGTTGGCTTGCAGCTCTTGTTTGTCGGCGGCAAGCAGTTTCTTGCCCTCGGCCAAACGCGCTGCGGCAAAATCGCGGTCGAACACGATAACAAAATAGTTCGTGAAGTTATCTGGCACGCCCCCACTATTCCTTGTGGTGTAGCCCACAATGGTGCGTTTGTCGGGCAGCAGCTTTACGAACGAGCCCTTGTCGAAAGCATCTACGATGACGTTTGCCGAGTCGGTCTTTGGAAAAGTAAAGCGCATCAGGCACGCACGCTCGGTAGGAGCAAGCTCGGCCGTAATGTCGTAGTCGGCCAAGTACACCTTATAATGATAAGGTTTGGCCGTTTCGGCCTTGTGCGAGAACCACGAGGCGCGCCCTTCTTCATCGAAAATGGGCTTACCCGTTGTGGCCATGATGGCGAATTGGCCGTAATCGTTAATCCACGGACTGGGTTGGTGTGTCTGTTTCAGTCCCCTTATCTTGTTGGCCTGATAGCCATAGGTCCACCCATCGCCCATCTTTCCCGTTTGCGGTGTCCAAAAGTTCATGCCCCAGGGCATGGCCGTGGCGGGATAGGTGTTGCCAGTAGAAAGCTGAAACGTGGACTGCGTGCCCACCAACGTACTTACATAATCAACGGGTTGGCTCTGTGCCATGCCTGCACTGGCAGAAATAAAGGCAAATGCCAAGATAGATAACTTCTTCATTGCGTTGTGAAATTGGGCAAAGCGAACAGCATTTGGCCTTAACCCACCTGCTGTTCGCTTTGCTGTTTTTATATTTTTAGGCATTACTATAATAGGCATGCGCCAGCAACCAAGCCCCTTACAGGTGCGGTTTAAGCAGCTTTACCCACACATCGTAGCCCGCTTTGCTGAGGTGTAACCCATCGTAAGTTAGCTCGGCACGCATAACATTGGTGCCAGGCTCGGTGAAATGGGGAAAGAGATTGATAAAGGTAAGCCCCTTTTCGCGTGCCAAAGCCTCGATACGCGCATTGATTTGGGGTATCATGCCCGACTTTCCTTTCAGCTTTTTCCACCTATCATTCTCGCGTATAGGCAGAATGCTCTGCAACACCAGCTTTGTTTTGGGCGACTGGGCGCGGATGTGGTCTACCAATATGCGTATATCCGTCATTACGCTATCCACAGTTACGTCGTGACTAACGTCGTTAATGCCGATAAGCAAGAATATCTTGGCAGGCTTGTGCGGCGTAATCTGGTACAGCCGAGCATCTACACCCAAAGCCACATCGCTGCTAATACCGCGGTTGCGCACGTTGGGCTTGCCCAATTTCTCAGCCCAATCCTTTCCCCCTTCGGTAATGCTGTTGCCCAACATCGCAATATCGGTAGAGCGGATGGGCGGTTCGGCCTCGAAAGTACGCATCCTTGCGTAGTAATAAGGTGGAAAGGCGGTGGGCTCGTTGGTTATGCTTGCAGCCACGGCATTGGCTACTTGGGCACGCAGACGTACCACATTAGAGGCGTCTACGGGATGAACGCTGTTGCAAAGCAAAACGATGGAGAGGTCGTTAACGGGGTCGATAACGATAGATGTGCCCGTGTAGCCCGTGTGTCCGTAAGCCTCTGTGCTTAGCAAGTCGCCCTGATTGGAGGCGTATGCCGAACTGACGTCCCAGCCAAGACTACGGCCAAAGCTGTTGAATTCTTGCGGAACAGAACGCATGACCTTCACCGTTAGCGGACTAAGGATGCGTTTTCCGCCCCACATACCACCATTTTGGAGCATGGCGCAGAGCGTGGCCACATCCTCGGCAGAGGAAAATAGGCCTGCATTACCCGACACGCCACCATTGAGCGTGCATGCCAGGGGGTCGTGTACCTGCCCTTGTTTCACCGTTCCGTTGGGCTGTTTCTCGGTAGGAGCAATGGGCGTTAGGCTCGCTTGTTCGCCATTGGCCACCCAACGCGGCTGAGAAGTGTTGACCAACTTGCCGCTCTTGTCTGACGTGCAGGGCAAGAAGTCGGTGTGTTTCATGCCTAGTGGGATGAAAATATTGTTGGCAGCGAAGGTGCGGAGCGACTGTCCCGTGATGCGTTCCACTACGTTTTGCAGGGTGATGTAGTTCAGGCAGCTGTACTGCATGTCGGCGCGCGGCTTGAACTCGCGCTTGCAGCCGGCGATGTACCTCATCAGTTTAGCGGGGTTGGGCTTGCCGTCGGCCTCGGCTAAGGTCTTTACCGGGGCGTAAGCAGGCAGCCCAGAGGTGTGCGTTAGCAAGTCTTCCACACGTATGGTTACGCTGTCTTTGCCTTCGCCATACCAGTTTTTGAACCCTGGCAGATACATGCTAACGGGGTCGGAAAGGCGTAGCTGTCCGCGTTCTACGAGCAACATGGCCGAAATAGCCGTTGCCATAGGCTTGGTACACGATGCCATGTCGAACACCGTTTGTGTGGTCATGGGTTGTGTGTTGGGATAGGTCTGACGATTGCCATAGGCTTTAAGGTAGGCCAATTTGCCGTGGCGCACCACGGCGAGCACCGCCCCAGGCGTTTTATTGTCGCTGATGGCGCGCAATATCACCTCGTCGGCAGCGCGCAGACGCGCCAAACTCATGCCCACTTCTTCGGGCGAAGCCGTGGGAACGTTGTTGGCCGAGACGTTAATGGCAAAGCCACAAAGTGCCAAGAACAAAATCCTATACATGGTTTGCGTTTGTTTTTAGGGGTTATTCGTGTGGACGTTTGTATTCTTCTAATGCTTTTTCTACCGACCCATGCAGCAAAAGCAGACTCTTAGCCTTGCCATATCCCAGGCCAAGCATCTCGACAAGCATGCGCGTTCCGCGGTCGATCAGCTTTTTATTGCTTAGTTGCATGTTCACCATCTTATTGCCTTTTACGCGGCCAAGCTGTATCATCACGGCGGTTGAAATCATGTTGAGTATCATCTTTTGGCCCGTTCCCGACTTCATTCGCGAACTTCCCGTAACGTATTCGGGGCCAACCACCATTTCGATAGGCACGTCCGACTCGGCTGCCATTGGCGAATCGGGATTGCTTGTGATGCAAGCGGTGAGTATGCCGTGCTCTCTGGCACTGCGAAGTGCACCCACCACGTAGGGTGTTGTGCCCGATGCGGCAATGCCAATAACGGTATCTTTCTCGTTGATGTTAAACTCTGTTAGTTCGTCCCACCCACGTTCTTCATCATCTTCGGCATTTTCCACAGCATTGCGAAGTGCCGTGTCGCCACCAGCAAT
>CAUPVH010000195.1:0-4483 GCA_963514635.1 uncultured Prevotella sp.
GTAAGGAAAGGGGATTGGGTTCATGAAAAATGGGAATATGATAATGGATATGACACAAATAAGTTCTATAGATAAAGAACAGATAATTGATACAAAAATGCAGATGAAAGAGCGAGATTCTAATATGGAACTGTTGCGTTGCATTGCTATGTTCTTGGTTGTTCTTGTGCATACAGGCTTTCTTTCGTTAGGTTTGCCTACACAGGAAGAAGCAGCCCATACTTCAATCTCTGTATTTTTGAGATTCCTTACACAATCAGTGTCTGTGGTGTGCGTGAACGTTTTTGTACTCTTGTCGGGATGGTATGGTATTCGGTTTAGTATAAAGCGTCTTGGAAGTTTCCTTTTCCAAGTGTTTTTCTTTTCCTTCTTGATTTATGTGTGTCTTGTAATTATTCATCCTGCTGACTATTTAAATGTCCGTTCTCTATCTCGACTCTTTATCCTGAATGGTGAAGATTATTGGTTCGTAAAATCATATTTACTTCTTTTTCTCTTTGCACCGTTTCTCAATACACTAGTTGAACGAGAAGAAAGTAAACAAACAGTTAAATCTGTCTTAATTGTTTTTTTCTTGTTTCAAACTATTTATGGCTGGCTTAGCATAAAGGGAGTTACAGAATTGGAGGGGGGATATTCTGCCTTATCGTTTATGGGCTTGTATTTGTTGGTACGTTATCTAAGGTGCTATGGTTATGACACATCTAAGTATAGTGGAAAAATATATATATCCATTTTTTGTGGCATAACTTTCATTAATGCCTCACTCGCTTTTTTCTTAGCACGAATAAACCTTATGATATTTGGCAGAATCTTTACTTACACAAATCCATTAGTGATATGCCAGTCCTTATTATTAGTGTTCGCTTTTTCACAGTTCAAGGTTAAGAGCAAGTTGATTAATTGGTTGGCAATATCTTGTTTCGCAGTGTATTTAACACATGCGAACGAATTTATTTTAAGACCATATTATGGGCGATGGATAAAGTTTCTGTTCGATGAACAGAACTCCATAGTGTTTATTTTCGCTGTTGCATGTACTATATTGGCGATCTTCTTCCTTTCTGTATTGATTGATAAAGTTAGGATATATGCTTGGACGAAGATTGCAGGGAAATAAAAGTTCATAGAGAATGCTTATAACTATTTTCACTCCCACCTATAATAGGGAACAACTTTTGTCACGGCTCTTTACTTCCTTACGAGAACAGTCGTTCAAAGACTTTGAATGGCTGATTGTCGACGATGGCTCAACAGACAACACGCAGGATGTGGTGCAGAAGTTTGTTGAGGAGGGCATTGTCCCAATCAAGTATGTGTTCAAACGCAATGGTGGGAAACATAGGGCCATCAACGAAGGCGTTAAGCATGCCAAGGGAGAGCTGTTTTTTATTGTTGATAGCGATGATATGTTGCCGCCGGATGCCTTAAAGCGAGTTGCTGAGGTATACGGACAGATTAAAGACGACAGGAACTATGGCGGAGTGGCTGGCGTTGACGCTTATCCCGATGGTGGTATCGTGAACAAAGTATCATGTGGCGGGCGATTTATCCGAGGTATTTCGCACAGACGTGATGCGCGAGTTCCCTTTCCCCGAAATAGAGGGCGAGAAGTTTTGTCCAGAAGTATTGGTGTGGAATAGGATTGCCCGCAAGTATAAGTTGCGGTATTTTAATGAAGCGATTTATATTGCAGAATACCAGCCAGAAGGACTTACTGCGCGAATTGTGGAGATACGGATGAAAAGCCCCATCGCCAGCACAACTTGTTATGCCGAAATAGTTTCGCTCAACATCCCTTTAAAAGAGAAAGTAAAGACTGCAATAAACTATTGGCGATTTAGATTCTGCTGTAAGGGTAAAAAGCCTGTCACTAAGATTGGATGGCAATGGAAGTGTGTGGCCCCCTTAGGTTGGTTGATGCACGTAAAAGACCTTCGAATGGTAAAAGATAAGTAGAGAGATTGAAATATGCGCATTCTTCAAGTTATCACTTCCCTACAAACGGGTGGGGCAGAAAAGATTGTTGTGGACTTGTCCTTAAAGCTTAAAGCGAGGGGGCACGTCGTTGATGTGGTGGCTTTCGTTGGCGGGCCGTCTATCTTTAAGCAGGCATTGGTAGATGGTGGCTGTGGCGTGATAGAGTTTTCTCAAAGTGAAGGCGTGTATAGCTTAAAACATGTAAGGCGACTTAAACGGTTGATGCTGCAATACGACATTGTGCATACGCACAACACCTCGCCACAGCTGTTTGCTGCTATGGCCAAAGCAAAGTGTAAGACGAGGTTAGTGACAACGGAACATTCCACCAACAATCGTCGTCGTACGCTAAAAGGTTATGGCTGGATAGACCGTTGGATGTACCGCCGTTACGATAAGATTGTGTGCATATCCGACATCGCAAAAGAAAAACTGTTAGACCATATTGGTCATAAGTATGCCTCCGAAGTGCTTACCATCAACAATGGAGTGGATGTACAAAGGTTTTACGTTGCAGAAGAGGCAGAAGGACTTCGCACACCAGATACCTTTGTAACGGTGATGGTGGCAGGCTTTCGCGAGGCAAAAGACCAAGACACACTGATACGTGCCATAGCTCTGCTTCCCGCTCAATACCGACTATGGTTGGTAGGCGATGGTGTTAGGCGAGCAGAACTCGAAAGCACTATCACATCAGCAGGAGTTGGCGAGCGTGTTAGCTTGTTGGGCATTCGTTCAGATGTTCCCCAAGTGTTGAAGTCGGCCGATGTAGTGGTGATGTCGTCGCATTGGGAAGGCCTTTCCCTCTCAAACATTGAGGGCATGTCTTCTGGGCGTCCCTTTGTTGCGAGCGACGTTGATGGATTGCGCGAGGTTACCAAAGGTTATGGCGTGCTGTTCCCCCATGAAGATGCAGAGGCATTAGCTGGCATCATCCAAAAACTGCACGACGACAAGGCGTATTATGACGAAGTGGCCGACAAGTGCTACCAGCGTGCCATGATGTTCGACATTAATAAGATGGTGGATGGATACGAGTCTGTATATAAGGAATTGGTGCCATAACATGTAACACGACAAGAGTGCTAGACCGTAAAGGAACACCTCTGCAAGGCAAGAGAAAACGAGAGTTGGTACAATACGTACCATAGTCTATATTTACAATAATGAAGAAGAAATTAATCAGGGTAACAACTTCAGATCTCAGTCTCGACACGCTTATCAAAGGGCAGCTGCATTTCATGAACCAGCATTATGAAGTAGTAGGCCTATCTAACAATACGGGCCGTCTAATGAATGTGGCCGAAAGAGAAGGGGTGCGCGTGATTGAAGAGCCCATGCATCGAGAGATTTCTCTATGGGCAGATTTGAAAAGTTTGTGGAACTTACGTAAGATATTTAAGCGCGAACGCCCGTTCATCGTACATGCCAACACACCTAAGGGCAGCTTGCTGGCCATGATGGCGGGGATGCTTACGCGTGTGCCCCATCGCATTTACACCGTTACGGGCTTGCGCTATCAAGGTGCGCAAGGTATGCTCCGTTGGATATTGATAACAATGGAGCGTATCACCTGTTTTTGTGCAACAAAGGTTATCCCCGAAGGCAATGGCGTGAAAATGGCATTGGAGCACGACCATATTACGAAGAAACCATTGAAAGTGGTGCTTAACGGCAACATCAACGGCATCGACACAGAATATTTCTCTGCCGAAAGTGTGGCGCGCGTGAATGAAACACAGCCTACCCAAACAGATGTTGCCAACAAGCGTGCTTCTATACGTGCATCGTTGGGCTTATCGGCCGATGATTTCGCTTTCGTTTTCGTCGGGCGTATCGTAGGCGACAAAGGGATGAACGAATTGGCAGCTTGTATGCGCAAGCTTCAAACCACTCATCCCGAGTGTAAACTCATCTTGGTTGGTTCTTTTGAAACAGAACTCGACCCCCTGAACGATGACAACGAGCAATATTTCAAAACCTCACCAAACGTTAACTTTGTGGGTTATCAAACCGATGTGCGTCCTTACCTATTGGCTGCCGATGCGCTTGTGTTTCCCAGTTATCGCGAAGGTTTCCCCAATGTGGTGATGCAAGCAGGTGCTATGGGGCTTCCATCTATTGTTACCGACATTAATGGCTGTAATGAAATTATTGTTGATGGCACTAATGGTAAGATAATTCCCTCAAAAGACGAAGCTGCATTGTTGGCCGCAATAGAGTTTTTCTTGCAGCAGCGTGATGCGGTTGGCACTATGGCTGCTATGGCTCGGCCGATGATACAACAGCGGTACGAGCAGGAAAAAGTGTGGCAAGCCTTGCTTGCCGAGTACAAGGCATTAGAGCCGACGAACCAAAACAGATGAGGGTTTGCCCCGTAGTGCCTATTGTTTATAGTAAAATCAGATTTGTAAGTAATATGCCTTAGCACGAATATGTTGTAGGCATGAGTACAAGCTACTTGTAGCAGCACTACAAAACACTTGTACACACACTACAAGCT
>CAUPVH010000196.1:0-4472 GCA_963514635.1 uncultured Prevotella sp.
GTATATGAGAGGAGTGTTTATCTTGTGTTGGCATCACAAAGATAACAAACTCCTCACAATTTATAAGCATATTTCCATTTCTATCATCCCCACATTCACATCCTACAACAGCTCACTTACTTTCGCTTATCTAAACAAAACGAATTATAAATCGCGGACATAAAAGACTGCCTTTGGCCAAAAACAAACCATTCTTATTACATTACAGAACGTCATAGTTTAGAAAACAATATTTTTTTAAACTTTTTCGGCCTTTTTATTTGGCAGTTCAAATATTATGTTTAATTTTGCGATGTGAATCAGATATACATCTGTAAAATCACAGAAGAAAAAGTATAACTTTATCATTATAATAGAAAGGAAATCGAATGAAAAGAAAAGATATTAGTTGCAATTTGAGCACCTAAGCACAAAATAAGTGTCATTGGGCAACAAGAGGTTCGTTTTAATTCGGAATTTACAAAATAAATACTTCCGTAAAGAAACAATACCACGCGCATCTAATTTAATAATATTTGGTTAAACCATATCAAGAAAGACATTTACATTTCTAAATACCATACAAATATATCGAAACCATGAAAACAAAGGCAATGTTTCCCAACCTACGTGTTTGGCCTATCCAACATCAAAATACCATTACACAACCTTGAAGCGCAAATGCGCAAAAACTACCTTAATAAGCCATGAACATGCACAAAGCTAGTTCACATCACAATGACGGGAAAAACATATTCGCCTTAAGCCTCGAGATGGGTAACTCAAAACGCCACGTATTGAAACGAGGCGCTTTGAACCCCATCCGCGGAGGCACAACACAACCAATCAACACACCATGAACACACTTCCAAATGATTCACTAACAACCACTATATAAATCCCAGCCAAGGCACAACTCACGCCAATGTGCCCAAGGCTGTCATTAACAACTCTCTTATCTACTTGTTGTTACAAATGGGCCACAATAATAAACAACACCAACCCGTAGCAAAACCTCGAAAACACGTTTATTGGGCTTCCTACAACAAAGCAGGTGGTTTTTATAGATGAAACTAACGAATAATGTTTATGTCATCAAAATGATATAAAAATAAATAAGACCATGAAAATCATGACACAACACATAAACATCTAGTCATGACAGCATTATACATTAAGGCATGCCCTCATGTAGGACAGGCATATAAATGAATTAGCTAACAAAAATAACGGGCAGAGAACAAAGAGACGAAGAGAATGTTTAACTCCAAAGCGTTGACTGGTGTCTACTCCCCCAAAAAGCTGCACACATGAAAAACAATTGCTTTAGAGGAAATGCAAATATTACAAGAAACAAATATAAACACAAAAGTCGCAACACAAAGAAAAGGAGACGCACCTGAGGCATACCCACAACGAAGTTCACACAGTCAACACCGTTTCGTACATATTTAAACAAGAATCGCCTATTGGGGTGATAAGCCTCATGATTGTTCAACAATCTTTAATGCAAAGCTCTACCATAGAATCCTTAGAATTTTGTAGATGCATACAATTTTATTGCGACATTCGCCCATAATAAAATGAACTCGTTTTTATCAATCAATAATACTTCATAGCTTAATGGAAGGCAGGCTGATGAGACATCAGCCTGCCTTTTTGATTCATATCCCACACAACCTGATACGAACCACTCACCCTTTCTAACCCTAGACCTTTGCATGTCATTGCAAACGCCCCATACAACATCACAAGCACTCTTTCACACCCTAATCCGCTTTGTTAAACGCGCCATCTTAGCGCAAAACGACAACAATATTGTAACATACTTTAACCAGAATTGCTAGATTTCCGCGCATAGCGCGTAATATATAATAAAAAATACGTAATTTTGCACGACATGAACTTTTTAGAATCATTGAAACAACTCAAGGCGTTTGCACGCCAAGACGGTGCCATTTTGGCATTGGTATGGATTGTGGCCTTTCTTTTCACCATGCAGCTATCCCAATCCATGGTGGGAAATCTCTTAACCCTTTCCACACCATTCGTCGTGGCGTGGCGGTTACGCGCGTTCCGTAACAACGCCCTTGATGGCGAAATCTCATATCGGCGCGCGCTGGCCTACTCGTGGTACACCTTCGTTTATGCCTCACTCATTTTTGCCTTGGCCCAATATCTCTATATTCGTTTCTACGACTCAGAGTCGCTCATCACCATGATGCGCGATTCGATACACGCGTTTGGTGCAGCTTACCAGCAAATGGGTATGAACGAAGCCCAAATGCAAGAGTCGGTTAAGCTATTTGGCACACTTCAACCCATAGAGTTGGTGTTCCTTTTCTTCACCCAAAACATCTTCATTGGGCTTTTCCTTAGTCTCATCATAGCCGCATTTGGAATGAGACACAGGAGGTAACAAGCCAAGCCGACGTTTAAAAACAAAATGGGAGCAACAAGAAAGGCTGCCCAAACTATAAACAACAGCAAAGAAAAGTTCCCCAAAGTCAGGCAAAGCCCATCGCCCCCACATCAAGAACAAACGATTAAGCAATATAACAGATAATACAACACAAACAACAATGGACATTTCTGTAGTTATACCCTTGTACAACGAAGACGAATCGCTGCCCGAACTCTACTCATGGATTGAGCGGGTAATGAACGACAACCATTTTAGTTTCGAAGTGATATTCGTCAACGACGGCTCTACCGACCGCTCGTGGGAGGTGATTGAAGAACTGAGCAAACAGTCCGAACACGTTCGGGGGATAAAGTTCAGGCGCAACTATGGTAAAAGTCCCGCCCTATTTTGTGGTTTCAAAGAGGCGAACGGCAACGTAGTTATCACGATGGATGCCGACCTACAAGACTCGCCCGAAGAAATACCCGAACTCTATCGCATGATTACCGAGGAGAAATACGACCTCGTTTCGGGTTACAAACAAAAGCGATACGACCCACTTTCCAAAACTATCCCCACCAAATTGTTCAATGCCACGGCTAGGAAAATAAGTGGGATAAAAAACCTGCACGACTTCAACTGTGGATTGAAAGCCTATCGAAAGGCCGTGGTGAAGAACATCGAAGTATATGGTGAGATGCACCGCTACATTCCCTACCTGGCCAAGAACGCAGGTTTTGGACGCATTGGCGAGAAAGTGGTGCAACATCAAGCCCGTAAATACGGTAGTTCCAAGTTCGGGCTGAACCGTTTTTTCAATGGCTATCTAGACCTCATCACACTCTGGTTTCTCAGTAATTTCGGCAAAAAGCCCATGCACGTGTTCGGTCTATTAGGCTCGTTGATGTTCCTTTTGGGTTTCATCGCCACTTGTCTGTTGGGTGCCGACAAACTATATTGCCTTACCCAAGGCATTCCACAACGTCTGATAACCGACTCGCCCTACTTCTATCTCTCGCTAACAACGATGATGATAGGCACGCAGCTTTTCCTTGCTGGTTTCTTAGGCGACCTTATCAGCCGCAATTCACAAGGAAGAAACGATTACCAAATAGAGGAGGAGATAAGATGCGGAGACTAATTCCATTTCTCATATTGGCCTCGGCCGTGCTAACCGCATGCTCGTCGATAGACTGTCCGTTCAATAACACAGTTTATTCGCAATATGTACTGATGAAAGGTGGCGGCCTTAAAGCCGACACCCTCACTGATACGCTGACCATTCTTACGACGAGGCGAGACGGACAAGACACCATTATATTTAATAGAGGAGTTAAGACAACAAGTTTTAGCTTGCCTATGAGTTATACACGCGACCAAGACGCACTCTTCTTCCAATTGAAAGATACCCTTGGCAATATTGTGCACGACACCATCAAGGTAAGTAAGACTAACACGCCGCACTTCGAATCGGTAGATTGCCCCATGTCTTATTTCCACACGATAACAGCTGTCAATACGTCGCATCACGCCATCGACTCCATTATACTTGTCAATCCAAACGTAACATATGACACTTCATCGCCACATTTCCGTATCTATTTCAAGAGCGGCCATTAGCACCTTACTTGCCTTGGGCACGTTGTCGGCCAGTGCGCAAGGATTGAAACTACATGCCGAACGCCCCGACACAACTCGCTTTTTCCGTGGCCTTCAAGTCATGGCAGATGCTGTCGGACCAATACAGTTGGCAGTAAGCGACTACGGACAATACGAGGCGGCTCTGCGCATAAACTTCAAAGACAAGTATTTTCCTGTGTTCGAGCTGGGCTATGGCACAGCTAACCACGAAGACGACCCCGTTACTCACGTAGTTTACAAGACCTCCGCACCATACGGCAAGGCGGGAATGGACTTTAACATCATGAAAAACAAGCACGACATTTACCGTGTTTATATAGGGGCGAGGTATGCTTTCACCACATTTAAGTACGATGTGGCCAGCCCCATGTTGACCGATCCCGTGTGGAAAGACCCAGCCGCCATCCAACTCAATAACGTTTCGGCCTCATATCATTGGGCTGAACTG
>CAUPVH010000197.1:0-4468 GCA_963514635.1 uncultured Prevotella sp.
CAAAATCAAACAATAAAAGAATTTATCGATATAGAAGCTACTGACATTAAATTTAAGTCATCAATCGTAGCAAAATATATACTTACGACACTTTATTCTCCTAAAGATGTGATAGATATTCTTATACAATTGGTAAGACGTTTAGATATACTGTCGAAAAATTCGCCCCAAAATAGAATTAGATTAATTACTTTTGTAAACTTTACGACAATTCAAGCATGCTTGAATATAAAGGATAATGCATGGAAAATGGAAATGTATCGTTTTTATGAAGTTGTTAAGGACTGCGCTTTTTGTAAAACAAATATAGATTTTTGGCTACAATACGCCATTGCTAGATTATATAACAGGGATTATGTCATATCCAAGACCTTATTTGACAAATGCTATTCACTTGCCAATGCAAATTACAATTACAAAACATATAAAATCGATAATCATTATTGTCGATTCCTTTTGGAGAATGAGATAGAATACGGATCAGCTTCTACTTGTATGGACGCTTTTAGACATGCACATGAAATTCTTTCAAATACTCGTCCAGGGGATGAGAAAAAACATTATCCATTTAAGGTTGCAAGTTTGTATCAAAAATTTTACGACACATTTAAGAACGAGCTATCAGAAAAGGAATGCACAGAGTTCAAACAATCATGTTTAAATATGCTAGAAAAGTGTCAGATCTATCTAAATAGTAATGACTGCACAAATGCTAGAATTGTTCGAGATACCCAATCTAAATTAGCAATGATAATAACGGACTAAAGCGTTTGATTGAGTATAAAAAATTATATGCACTTTAGAATAAGTATCTTTGCAAATACAAGTAGGAATAAAACACCTACGATAGATGTTGCCTATGACATGCGGGTACAGATGCCTCTTGATGATTATTGTTTTCCATTATTTAGGACACTTTTGACTCTCCATTTTTGTACCACAAGAATGTAATTCATTGGATACTCAACACAGGATATATTTTAGAAAGTATCGCAAGAAACAAACAAAACGCCTCAATAGCCCACAAAAGCTATTGAGGCGTTACATGTTTGCCTGTCTTTACACGCCTCACCTACTACTGAAAAGCCTCTTTATCTCCCCCAAAAACCACACAACACAATCAAAAACACAACCACTCCGCAATAGCAACAACACACACTTTTCTCCCCCACATTCTCAAAAAACATCCCATCTATGCACCATACTAGCGCAAACTTTCCTATATTTGCATATCGGTACGCACGATCATCATATACTAACGAATGATGGGCGGGTGCGACACAACCATCAAACAATCAGGCTGTGGCTACGGCAATCATCCTTTTGCAACTCGTAAGCGTGTTCACGTTCGTCCGCGTTGGCGCCCGAATGAAAGCATAAGCCCCATAAGCACATCAATTAACGAACCTCACAAGTTCACCAACTAACAAACCCAAACACTCATAAACTTTAAATACTCACTAACAAACATCATGAAAGTAAACAATCTACTTGCCACCATGACCTTGTTCCTGTGCCTGCCCCTAACGGCTCGGGCGCAGGGAAACAACACGGGTATGGGCGGCGAAGACGACGACACACCCTCAATTGCCGAGCGGGTGTTGAAACTAGAAAAGAAAACAGATGCCTTTAACCTCTACCTCAACTTCGCCGCAGCAGCCCGCGCCACCGAACATAACGGCACGTGGAAAGGGGCGTTTGTCAACCGACAGTTGCGTTTGGAGATTAAAGGACACGTCACGGATAAACTCTTCTATCGTCTGCGACAGCACCTTAACAACGGCTACGAACCACAAGGCGAAGACAATTTCGCCAAGGCCACCGACATGATGATGGTGGGTTACACCTTCAATTCCAAGTGGGAAGTGCAGGCAGGAAAGATTGGACAGATATGGGGAGGCTACGAATACGACGAGAACCCACTCTTTGTATACCAATATTGCGACTTCGTTGGGCACATGGAATGTTTCGTTGCGGGTGCGCAAGTAACGTTCAAGCCCGTGCCAACCCAAGAGTTTGGCCTACAAATAACCGACTCGCACAACGGTACCTTCGAGCAAGAATATGCCAAGGATGCCAAAATGGCTGGTCCGAACTTTGCTACTGACCGCGAACAACTCACGCCCAGCAACATCCCCCTCACCTATATCGCCAACTGGAACGGCAACTTCTTCAACGACCGCCTACAAACCCGATGGGCATGGGGACTGCAAACGCAGGCTAAGGGCAAATATTCGCGCATGCTTAGTCTTGGCCAAAGGCTCAACTTACCTAAGCTGCAATGGTACATAGACTATTATGGGGCCGTTGACGAACTAGACCGTTTGCGCATCGCATCGGGCGAATTAAATAGCCTTGTAAACAACGAAGAAGGCGTGTTCTTCGGCAACGTTCACTACAACACCCTCGTCAGCGAAGCCAATTGGCAGTTTGCACCGCAATGCAACCTCAAACTTCGGGGCAGTTACGAAACCACAAGCATTCCCCAATACGAGGCGTTAAAGAACTATCGCAAGTATTACAGCTATGTGGCAAGCCTAGAATACTTCCCCATCAAAGGACAAAACCTACGCCTTTTCTTGGCTTACATGGGTCAGAAAGTAGACTATAACCACGCTTGCGGCCTGTCCGATTACCACACCAACAAGCTCGAACTGGGCCTGATGTATCGCATCAAATGCTATTGAGTGGGTAAAAAATAATCGCCCCACCCTGCCTTTTTTACGCAAGTTCTTGTTATCTTTGCAACAATGGAACAAGCCGTAAAAAACAATTGGAGCGAAAACGTCATTGTAGTTGATGCCGACTACGTAGACAACGTGGCATTCAACCTCATCGTTAACTTCGAACGCATCATCGGCCGACGCATTCCGCAGGCCGACTTGGCACGCTGGCTCGACTGCATTGCCCTCGATGGAGGCGTGCGCAACGGCGAAAACAGCCTGCAAGTGGTGATGGTTCATAGCAAGGCGAAAACCCAAATGGAGAACTTTTCGCCCGCCAACTTCGCCGACGAACTAAACGGCAAGGCCTTCAAAGACGGCTTGGGCGAGTTCGCCATCGGCACATACCCCGTGGAAGACTTGGTAAACGCCAACGACTTTTTCCTCGATGTGGTGCAAACAGTCTGCGCCCAGCCCGAAGTTAAACGTGTAATGGTTGTGCCAAACGCCGAAAACGCCGAACTATACGAGGGCATTCGCCATCAGATGCACCGCCTAGACGACGACAGCAAGCGCGTAACCATCTTCGCCATGCAGCCCCTCCCTGGCGGAAACTTCCGCCAAGAGATATTGGGTTACTCGCTCATGAACGCCCTCGGCATAAGGAGCGACGAGATAAACGCCCAATAAGCACACGGCGTTAGCACCATACAGCCCCCCGCAACACCCTGCGGCAACACAAACACAGCAAACAGAAACAACAAAACGATATGGGAAAAGCTCTTATGATTGGCGCAGGTGGCGTTGCTACCGTGGCCGCATTTAAAATCGCACAAAACAAAACGCACTTCGGCGAGTTTATGATTGCCAGCCGCCGAAAGGAAAAGTGCGACGAAATAGTGGATGCCATACATGCCAAAGGCTATGATATGGACATCAAGACGGCACAAGTAGACGCCGACGACGTTGAACAACTGAAAACCCTGTTCAACGGCTTTAAGCCCGAACTAGTTATCAACCTGGCCCTACCCTACCAAGACCTCACCATCATGGAGGCTTGTTTGGCCTGCGGTTGCAACTATCTAGACACCGCCAACTACGAGCCCAAAGACGAGGCACACTTCGAATACTCGTGGCAATGGGCCTACAAACAACGCTTTGAAGAGGCAGGACTCACCGCCATCTTAGGCTGTGGGTTCGATCCAGGCGTAAGCGGCATCTACACGGCATACGCTGCCAAACACCATTTCGACAAAATTCACTATCTCGACATCGTTGACTGCAATGCCGGTAACCACCACAAGGCCTTTGCAACCAACTTCAATCCAGAGATTAACATACGCGAGATAACCCAAAAGGGCTTGTACTACAAAGACGGAGAGTGGCTCGAAACCGAACCGCTGGCTGTACATCAGCCCATCACTTACCCCAATATTGGCTCGCGCGAAAGTTACCTGATGCACCACGAAGAGCTTGAAAGTTTGGTAAAGAATTATCCCACCATTCGCCAAGCACGCTTCTGGATGACCTTCGGACAACAATATCTCACCTATCTCGACGTGATACAAAACCTCGGCATGTCGCGTATCGACGAGATAGAATACGAGGCACCGCTAGCCGATGGTTCGGGCAAG
Organism: uncultured Prevotella sp.; assembly: GCA_963514635.1. Classification (GTDB taxonomy): domain Bacteria; phylum Bacteroidota; class Bacteroidia; order Bacteroidales; family Bacteroidaceae; genus Prevotella. The sequence continues at coordinate 4,298 of CAUPVH010000197.1, forward strand.
CGTGTCAAAGTGAACATCGTTCCCTTGCAATTCCTTAAAGCCGTGCTGCCCAACCCACAAGACTTGGGTGCCAACTACGATGGCGAAACATCCATTGGCTGTCGTATTCGTGGCGTAAAAGACGGCAAGGAACTTACTTACTACGTTTACAACAACTGCAAACACCAAGAT
>CAUPVH010000198.1:0-4450 GCA_963514635.1 uncultured Prevotella sp.
ACGCGGCACTCTTCCACAATGCAAAGATAAGCGAAAAATCCTAAACCAGCATTATGTTTCATTGTTTTTTTTTGCATTTTTCTTGGTTATAACTCTTTTTAGGAATTTGATATGATTAAAAAGGAAGTAATAATGAATTGCGAAGGGGGAAGGGTGAAAAATAGTCGGAATGGTCTGACTGGTCTGACAAGTCCGAACTGTCTGACCAGTCGGACAGCTCGGACTGTTTAATCCTTTAACTGCTTATGCCTCGCCATTCCCGCCCACGTTAAACGGGGCGATGGTGCGAGAACCTTCGTTGGGCAACTTAATTTTGCCGAACTCTTGCTCGTACTTAAAGATGTTTTCTTGCATGGCCATGAGCAAACGCTTGGCATGTTCGGGAGCCATGATGATGCGGCTAGCCACTTCGGGCTTGGGCATGCCAGGCAGGATGCGGGCGAAATCGAGAATGAAATCGCTTGGCGAATGCGAGATGAGCACGAAGTTAGAGTACACGCCCGAAGCTATTTCGGGTTTCAAGTCCATTTCAAAGGGAACTGGTTGTTTCTGATCCATATCTTTATTGGTGTTTAGCAGGGCCATTCCGCACGTTCGCGTTTGCGTTCATGGGCAAGCCCTATTATATACAAGTCCTATTAACTATTAATAATAGGTGTTTATGTTTAGTGCCTTACGCATTTGCCGCAAGGTTTTCGTCGGGCGAAACGTCAACGCCCAGCCGTTCGGCTTGTGCTTTCATCAGCTTGTTCTTCTTACGCTTGGCCTTGAACTTGTCGAAACCCAAACCGTAGACGCCGATTACCGAACTCTGCGAAACAAAGGCGGCGGGGTCTATCTCGTTGATGATGGAGAATATCTTGCCCGACTCCGTTTGGCGAGCCAATACAAAGAGCATCTTCACCTCGCGCCCCGAGTAAAAGCCTTGACCGCTGATGGTGGTGCAGCCGCGTTGCGCATTTACGTTGATGGCACGCCCAATTTGCTCGTACTTCTCGGAGATTATAAAGAACTGCACCGACTGGTGCATCATGTTCACCACCTTATCCACGCAGATGGAGAAGATAAAGAGAAACACGTAGCCGTAAATCACTTCTTCCCAGTTGCGCAGGGCCAAGTAACTGGCCGTAACAATGGAAATGTCTACCAGCAAAATAAGCTTGCCAAGCGAAATGTCGTGATACTTGTTAATCATGGCCGCCACCACGTCGGTGCCGCCAGTAGAGGCATTGCTAGCCAATCCCAGTCCCACAGTACTGCCTAAACTAGCCGCACCTAGCACGATGGCCATGAAGGGTTGGCCTTGCAAAAGCGTGGAGCCCTCCATCCAATGCTGCCCCAATGCGCTGAAAAGTGTGAACATCACAGCCGCATAGAGCGTTTTAAGACAGAACTGCCAGCCCAACACCTTTAAGGCAATGAGCAACAACAGGGCGTTTACGCCCAGGAAAGTAACCTGTACCGGAATGTTCCAACCCCAGTAAAGAATGGATGCCAAGCCTGGTATGCCACCCGTGGTGATGTGATTCGGAAGCAGGAAGATGGCCCATCCCAAGCTGCCGATGAACATGGCGATAGTTAGTAACACTAGATCTTTTAGTAGCGTGTATCTTTTTAACGTCAACATACTTTGGTTTTTTATGCGACAAAGATACGCAATAATCGTGAAAAAGAAAGCAACGAAATAAAAAAATATGAGGTCGAAGCGAAGAATTAAGGTGTAGCCTGTCGTAAACCGCCATTAAAACCAATTTCCATAGCACGCCCTTTCATGTGCTCACTGGCATAAATTACGGAATGTTTTAACAGAAAGACAGGCGAATATCGTTTTAAGAAAACGGAGAAATGAGGCTTGCAAGGAGGTGGTAATACCTTCATGCCTGATAAATTGATTGGCAAACCTCATGGTCTTACAGCACAGGGATGTCAAGATGGTAGATTTGGATTTAACAAAAAGTGGGTTCAACGTTTTTACTCAAAACATTGAGCCCACTAGATGTATAGGGGAAAACAGTGTAGGCTAACAAGCACTACAAGCCAACTCGTTAGTATTATGGGTTAGGAACAAATGTCTCAACAACAGCTCCATAGTCTTTTTTTGCGGTAAAGTAATTTAAAACCAGCGTCACTCTATTGTCATTGTATAGCTTACAGCCTTTTGCTTCGTCTGTGGCAAATGCCTGGTTGTTCTCTTTTGTTGCAAGGTCACGAATATAAACGCCGTTCAGAACGGTGGTTTGTGTAGAAACTGCAACAAACTGATAATCGTCTTGCTTAGCATTCAATAGGGTGAACTTAATGTTGCTTTTACCGTTATAAACCTTATTTAGTCGGTAAAGGCCTTCACGATTCTCACATTTCTGCAATACAACGTCCTTTATCTCCTTCACCTTGTCAAACGACAACAGTACGAAAGTATAAGTTCCCTTAGCCATATCACTCCATGACAATCCTGTGAAGTCGAACACTTTAAGCGTTCTGGCTCCTGCGCCAGTGGCTACTACTGCCACTTTATATTCTCCTGTCATGCCTTCAACAGCAACATCAGCCACCGCGCCGCCCGACAAATCTTTCACTTTCGTTCCGCTTGCAATCACAAAGTCCTTAATAGCCTCTTCACCTCCCTGCTGCATCTTTGTTTCAAACTCGGCCTTAGGTATGCTTGCGTAGTAAACTGCATCAGTTTTGCTATTGGTAGCCACACGCAAAAGCATGTCGTTATCGGGGTTTAGTGGGTCTTTGGCGTCAAGTTGGTATATCGTAGCCACGGCGGTGTTGTCGTTTCCTGGCTCAGAACCTTGTTCGTCAGCACATGCAGCCATGAAAGCCAAGCCCAACAAAGCCCATGCATAATTGATAATACTATGTTTCATTGTAAATACTTCGTTTAGTTTATAACATTATATATTAGGCGTGTTTCGATAAAACACCTTCTCACCGTTGTCGTCAGAACTGATGTTCTTCAGAATCCTTATCGGGGTGCATAGGGATATCGTTATTAGTGCAAGCCTTGTTATACCTAAGCTCCGTTTCGATGATGCAGAGGTTCATCCACTTAGGATACGAGGTTGTGTTCCAACGATAGCCTACTGTATGATTAGTACGAGGATAGCTACGTATGATTCCCTTATTAAGGCGCTTTATGTCGAAGGTAGCAAACCCTTCGCCCCACAACTCAACCCGGCGTTGCCACCACACTTCGTTTTGGAAAGCAGAGGTAGACGTATTTCCGTATGCCTCATTATGCTTGCCATACACAAAGTTCGGGTCGCGCGTCTTGGCAAACTCAGTAAGCAGTGTGATGCCTCTGCCCTCATCTTGCATGCCCGCAGCCTCGATCTCAATGAGCTTCATCTCTTCTACGCGCATCAGCGGAACCCACACGGCAAAACCTACGTGTTGATTCTCACGGCCTGCTACGCCTCCTGCGTTTCTAAACTTCAGTTGGATGCCACCCACATTAAGCTGCGCTGCAGCCGCACTAGCCATAATTTGTTTACAATACTTGATGTCTTCTTTATACGCATATGTGCGTAAGGCCTCTCTTTGGGCGTCTTCCGAAAGATCGTCTAAGGCGAAATCCACGAACACCTTGCGACGCCAGTCGGTAGTGGGGATGGTTTCAAACAGGTGTCGGTCGATATTCATCAGTCCGCCGTAGTTCGATGCGTAGCCGCAGCCCGACAAACTCTCGTTCAGCATCACCGAACCCCAAGACGAGTCTGCGTCGTTCAAGCGGATATTTGGGTCTTCCTCATTATACTTTACGCCAAACATCCACGCCTTATTAGGCGAATTAAAGCCGAGTTCTTTGCTGGTATAGGCCGCTTCGTCCATCATCGTGTACTTTTCTTGTGCCAGTTTCGCATATTTCTCAGCGTTCGCCCAATCTTGTGTTTCCAAGTATGCGCGTGCTTTCAGTCCATAAACCACACTCACGTCTGGTTTTCGTATGTCAGAACGTACATAACCTTTCAGCAAATCTTCGGCCTTATCCAAGTCTGACAAGATAAATGCCCACATTTCCTCGTTGCTCCTACGTGGGTTGTTATACAATTCCTTGTTCGTTGTTTTCTCTGTTACCAAAGGCATCGTTTCAGCCTTCTTGTTCAACGAATAAGGTTCTGCAGCATACATGCGTGCCACGTCCATGTAGAACATGGCTCTCATAGCATGAGCAATGCCTGTACCTGTACGTCGAGTGGGTTCAGGATTTTCGCCAGCCATACCAATAACGATGTTACAGTTCTTTAACCACTTCGAGTAATATGTCCATGGCAGTTGGCATACGGCATACCCCGGTCCAAGTACCTGGCTCACCGAATACCAAGAATCGTAATGGTTGTTCTTACCCACCACGGCAATGTCTTGTCCCATGGCGTCACGTTCCAAAAAGAAACATGGGTAGCCTCCATCATACACAAAAGTTGTTGTTGGTCTATAATAGAAT
>CAUPVH010000199.1:0-4434 GCA_963514635.1 uncultured Prevotella sp.
GCCATGCGCTGCACCTTCCTTTTGTCAACGTGTCTTGGCCGCTTGTTCTTGTGCCAAAGCAATCACTTCGTCGGCTATGATTTCTGCCGAATTGCGCAAAGCCATCTGCTTGATGTTATGGCTCAACTGCGACAGGGTTTGGTCGTCGTTAACGGTTTGTAAAGCCAGGGGGATAAGCTTTTGGGTGGCCTCTGCATCGCTAACAAAGCGTGCCGCCTGCCTGTTCACTAGCGCCATGGCGTTCTTTGTTTGGTGGTCTTCGGCCACATTGGGGCTTGGAACCAATATTACGGGTTTGCCTATAAGGCAGAACTCGGAGATGCTACTTGCCCCGGCACGACTAATCACCAAGTCGGCAGCGCGATAGGCGGCACCCATGTCGGCGATGAAGTCGGTGGGTTTGAGCGTGGGCAGCGGCGACTTATCGGCCAGTTCTGCTTTAATGCCCTCGAAATAGTTCTTACCTGTTTGCCATATCACCTGCACACCACTATTCCGCAGTTCGTCGAGATGTGCCATCACGCTTTCGTTTAGCGTGCGTGCACCCAGACTTCCGCCCACGATGAGGATGGTTTTCTTGGTGGGTTCGAGCCCGAAAGCCCTTAAAGCCTCGGCCTTTGTCAGTTGGCTATCCAGTAGTTGCTGGCGCACGGGGTTGCCCGTAAGCACGATTTTGTCTTTGGGAAAGAATCGTTCCATACCCTCATAGGCCACGCATATCTTGCGCACCTTCTTGGAAAGCAACTTGTTTGTTACGCCGGCATACGAGTTTTGCTCTTGTATCAGGCAGGGAATGCCCATTGCCGCGCATTGGTTTAGCGTGGGGCCGCTGGCATATCCGCCCACGCCCACTGCCGCCATTGGCTTAAATTGCTTTATAATTTGCTTGGCCATGCGCTGGCTTTTCCAAATCTTAAACAGCACGGCGAAGTTCTTTAAGAGGTTCTTTCGGTTGAAACCGCAGATGGGTAATCCCTTGATATCGTAGCCTGCGGCCGGAACGCGCTGCATCTCCATACGACCCAACGCGCCAACAAAGAGTATCTGCGCATCTGGCCGTTTGGCTTTTAAGGCATTGGCAATGGCCACGGCAGGGAAGATGTGGCCTCCCGTGCCGCCTCCGCTGATGATTATTCTCAAGTTATTTTCCATTCTTTGCTTGTTTGTATTGGTATGGGGAACACAAGAATGTATGGTTTCGCGTTCGTTCACCCCCTCGTGTCGAGTCTTCACTTGGTTGTCTTCCCTCCCTTATTCTGCACGTTAGACGAGCCGGTACAGTCCCATCTGTTACTGGTTGGCCTGCACAAGATACTCGTTTCTTAGTGCAAAAGTACTCATTTTTTTTCTGCCACACCACTTTTTATTTGTTTTTCAGCTTTCTTTGCCGTTCGGCTTACGCTGATTATCGCGCCCATGAAAACGCAATTGATGATGGTAGAGGTGCCGCCCTTGCTAATAAGGGGCAGCGGCTGACCCGTAACTGGCACCAAACCAACGGCCACACACATGTTAAACAAGGCCTGCGTAACCAGCAAAAGGGCTAAGCCCATAGCCAGAAAAGCGGGGAAATTGTTCTCGCAACGATTGGCAATCTTGCCTGTTCGGAAAAGCAAGAACACGTAAAGCATGGCCACGACAACGGCGCCGATGATGCCCATCTCTTCGATTATCACGGCATAAATGAAGTCGGAGAAGGCTTGCGAAAGGAAATCGCGCTGCACGGAGTTGCCAGGACCTTGCCCAATAACGTTGGAAGAGGCGATGGCGATGTTGGCATGACCCACTTGGGCATCTTTGTCGAGGTCGAATTTCTCTGGCGGAACTTCCTCGTTCTTCATGAATTTGTAGATGCGCGACTTCCAAGTGTCGGCTCGATGGAACATACTTCCAAGAAATCCTTTCTCTTCTTTCTTCTGCTCTACGTTCTCGGTAAAGGTTTGTTCGGGCACTTCGGTAGCCTTGGCATGACCGAAAACCAACACAAACGAGAGGGCTGCGGCAACAAGAATTACCACTACGCCCAAGATTTTGCCCAACTGCGACACTGGCACACGCCCTAAAATCATCATCATATAGACAACTAGGCAGATGAGCAAGGCCGTAGAGAGGTTCTCAAAAAAGATGGGGCCAATGATAAAAAGGCAAGCTATGCCTATCCAGCCGATGGCCTTGGTGTGGGCGCCATGTTCTGTTTGGGCAATACTAAGAACCTGCGCCACTATCAGCACGAGTGTGCCCTTGCCAATCTCGGAGGGCTGAAACTGTATGCCCAAAAGACTAACCCAACGCTGCGCACCATTGGTGCTTTGTCCGCCAAAGAGCACCCATATAAGCGTTAAGACCGAGAAGAGGAACAAGAAAGGCGTTAGCACCTTGAAATAACGGCAGGGAATGTTCACCGTAAACACCATGAACACCACGCCCAAGAACAAAATTCCAAGGTGCTTAATGATGGGCGCGAGGTAACTTCCGCCCTTATATGTAAGGGAAGAAGATGCCGAAAACACCTCTACGGCACTGATAAGGCACAGGAAGAAGAATATCATCCATATCACCTTGTCGCCCTTGAAGAAGTTGCCTAATGATTTGTTAAGTGCCATTTGCGTGTGAAGTTAGAGGTTTCGTACCAATGTCTTGAACTGCTCGCCTCGGTCTTCCATGTTTTTAAAGAGGTCGAAACTAGCGCAACAGGGACTCAGCAGCACGGTATAACCCGCCTTGGCCATGCCTGCGCAGGCCGTTACGCATTCTTTCATGCTGTGAGTGTCGGCCACGGGCAAGCCCAGATGGTCGAAGTTCTGGTGCAGTTTGGTGTTGTCGGCACCAAGATACACCAATGCGGCGCACTTTTCTTTCACCAAATCCTTGATGGGTTCGTAGTCGTTGCCCTTGTCTTTGCCGCCGATGATGAGTATTGTTGGGGCTGTCATGGCCTCCAAGGCATAACGGCAAGCGTCTACGTTGGTGGCTTTCGAGTCGTTGATGTAGCTTACGCCGTGCATGGTGGCCACGCGTTCCATACGATGTTCCACGCCTGGGAAATCGCTAAGACCTTGTTCAACCACGTCTTGCGGAATGCCTGCGGCGCGTGCGGCCAATGCCGCGGCCAGCGAATTATAGAGGTTGTGCTTGCCTGGCAAGCTTAAACGCGCTTGCGGCATATTGAAGTCGAGCGGTGCAGGCAGCGTTATCTGTTCATCCGCAACGTATGCGGCTGCGCCCGTTTCGCGGGTTTCGGCAAAGGGACAGATGCGTGCAGACACGTCATACTTCTGCAATTCGGGTTTCACCACGGGGTCGTCGGCCCAATAGATGAAGTAGTCTTGCGGCCCAAGGTTCTGCAATATGCGCATCTTAGCATCTACATAACCCTGCATGTGGTAGTTATAACGGTCCAGATGGTCGGGCGTGATGTTGAGCAACACGGCGATATGCGCCTTAAAGCGGTACATGTCTTCGAGTTGAAAGCTGCTCAACTCGATAACATACCACTGGTGTGCGCCTTCGGCCACTTGCAAAGCCAAACTACGGCCAATGTTTCCGCCCAGCCCTACGTTATAGCCTGCTGCCTTAAAGATGTGATAGATGAGCGAGGTGGTGGTGGTTTTGCCGTTACTTCCCGTGATGCACACCATTTTGGCATCGGTGTATCGGGCTGCAAATTCTATCTCGCTGATAATGCCGATGCCCTTACTTATGGCTTTCTGCACCATAGGCACTTCGCTTGGGATGCCGGGACTCTTCACTATCTCCGTGGCGTTAAGTATCTTCGCCTCGGTGTGTTGCCCTTCTTCCCATTCGATGCCGTGGCTGTCGAGCATCTGCTTGTACTTGTCTTTGATGGTTCCCATGTCCGAGACAAACACATCCAAGCCCTTTTGCTTGGCCAATACGGCCGCTCCCACGCCACTTTCGGCCGCACCTAATATCACTATTCTGTCCATTTCTGCTTTATTTCCTTTGTTGTTTGTCGTTGCGGTGTCGGCTCTTTGCCGTTAGCCGAATGGGTCGACACCTATTATATATAGAGAGAGACCCTACCTTCCCTAGCCTACCTTACTTTAAGGGTGATGATGGTTAGAGCCGCAAGGATGATGGTTATAATCCAAAAGCGGATGGTAATCTTCGACTCGTGCACCGCTCCCTTGGGCTTTTTCAGCACGTAACGGCATTCGGGGTCTAGCTGTTCGTCCTGCGTACGGAAGTTATCGTGTATGGGTGTGCGCTTAAATATGCGCTGCCTTACGCCCCGCCGTTTGCCCATCTTGAAATAATACACCTGCAACATCACGCTCAAACTCTCTACAAAGAAGATGCCGCAGAGTATGGGTAGCAGCAGTTCCTTGTGAATGATGATGGCTCCCACGGCGATAATGCCGCCAATGGTGAGCGAACCCGTATCGCCCATGAACACTTGTGCCGGGTAGGCGT
>CAUPVH010000200.1:0-4428 GCA_963514635.1 uncultured Prevotella sp.
CGATACGCCCGCGGCCCGTTTCGTAGGCGTCTTTCACGCCCTGTAAGCCATAGATATAAGCACCCGTAGGGAAATCGGGAGCCTTGATATGCTGCATCAGTCCCTCTGTATCAATTTCAGGATTGTCGATATAAGCACAACAACCGTCCAGTACTTCGACCAAATTGTGGGTTGGCATGTTGGTAGCCATACCCACGGCGATACCGTTACCACCATTAACGAGCAGGTTTGGTATCTTGGTTGGCATCACTTGGGGTTCTTGTAGCGTGGCATCGAAGTTCTCTTCCATGTCCACGGTGTCCTTTTCAAGGTCGTCCATGATGCGTTCGCCCAACTTCGAGAGCCTACATTCGGTGTAACGCATGGCCGCAGCCGAGTCTCCGTCAACACTTCCGAAGTTTCCTTGACCGTCTACCAAGGTGTAACGCATGTTCCAATCTTGTGCCAAGCGCACCAATGCGCCGTACACCGAGGAGTCGCCGTGTGGGTGATACTTACCCAAAACGTCGCCCACCACGCGCGCACATTTCTTATATGGCTTGTCGCTGGTGTTTCCCAGCCCCAGCATTCCATACAAAATGCGCCTGTGAACGGGTTTAAAGCCGTCGCGCACATCGGGTAATGCACGCGCAACAATAACCGACATACTATAATCAATGTACGAAGACTTCATCTCTTCTTCGATATTGATCTTGATTATCCTGTCTTGATCGATTGTTTGATTTTCGTCCATCTAATCTATTGTGATTTTATTGAATATTCGTTCTAAGGCCATTTCCTTTCGATTTAAGGCCTTTTTCTCCACGATTTACAAGGTGCTAAGTTACGATATTTTTCTCATTCGGTAAAACAAAAACCGCTAAAATACGCCAAAATGCCCTATAACATTGCTCGATTAAAGGCATAAAGTGGGCAAAAAGGCCGTTTAACGGCTGATAAACATGGGCGTTTAAGGTGCGTGGCAAGGCTTATGGCGTGCGGATTGGGCGTTTCGCGCCCTACCCTTTCGTAGTTTCCGCCCTACTCTTTCGTAGTTTTCACCCTACCCTTTTACTAAGAAAGCACGAAAATGAACCGCAAAGAGGCGTACAGTTCGATGGCCAAAATATAGATAAGCCATAGCGGAAGGGTGTAAACAATGCCCGCAACGAGACAGTCGCACACCTCTTCGAGCGAACGCAAACGCGAACTTACCACCCCAAACGACACACTAATAAAGCACACCGAAAGGCAAACCATGAGGAAAAAGCTTTTTGAAAAGCTACTGGGATATAGGTTTCCCGTTACCCCAAGCAAAACGGCGTGGGGCAAAACTGTGAGCAAAAGCATCAACACCACAATCACCAAAAGTTCGGCCAAGGCCACCATCAGCCCGAAATGGTCCCAAAAAGACATGGCTTTCCATTTGCGCGGCACATCGAGAATGCCGCAAAACCGCACCGAACCATAGGCCATACTGCCCAGCAGGAGCCAAACCAAGCCCCGCCCCGCAAGGTTATCACCGAAGTTTCCCACCATCCACCTGATGCCTTCTGCACTTAAAAGCGAGCGTATAGGAAGTTCTGGGTTCACGGCTTTGAATATCCACGAACCCAACACGGCAACTAATTGCAACACACCTAACGCCAGTGCGAGCCGTGCGGTGTACTTTCCCGTTCGCCGATGGCAAACCATCTTGTGCTTACCCATTGTCTGGAACAAGGTTATCTATATCAAGTATATGCAGTTCGATGGCCCTTACCACCAGTCGCGTGGCGTTAACGCCCATCCCACCATTACCATTTGGGAAAAGTTTATTTACCAATTCGTTCTGTCTTTTCTCCAAACTCTTCACGCCAAAAGGCATTCCTCGCAGGTTGGTTATTTGCTCTTTGGTGTAGCCCAAAGCCAAATGCCGCAAGAAACGCTCGTCATACTCGTCTATCTCGTAAGTGATAAAAGCCTCTTGCCTAAAAATTTGGTTACTCACCACGCGCTTGAACTTCTCTACAATCTTTTCGAGAATGGGCTGATTAAACACCAATCGCTTGCCATTCATCACGCTGGCCACGTCGCCCCGCGTAAGCAATTCGCCGCTTTTGAGTATAATTCCATCGCAACCTGCGTCAAGAACGTCGAGCCATAGTTTCTCATTAAGTATCTCGCCCGTAAAGATAAGCACCTTAACCTTTGGAAATTGCTCCTTGGTGTGCCTGCAAATCTCTACGCCGATGGTGGTAGAACCGCCCAAGCCGAGGTCAAGCAGCACCAGGTCGGGCAGCTCTTGTTTCAGCAATTTCCAATACGCCGGTTCGTTATCTGCCGTCCCGATGATGGTAGCCTCCGGTATTTCGTTTCTGAATATGCCTTCCGTACCCTTCAATTCTAAGGGTACGTCTTCCACGATTATCACTTTAAATTTGTCCATGTCTTTTGTGGTTGTATGATGTTTAGTGTTTATGCCTACGTTGTTTTGGGCAGTGTTATTGCGATATGCGTCTTGTTTTCGATATTCGATGCAAACACGCCGCAGCCCCTAGCGTTGGTAAACTCGCCCGTGTCGCGTACGATTTGCCTACACAGGTAGAATTGTAAGTTGGGCGTTGTGGGTGTAAACAGCTCTCTACACTGCTCGTCGGTGTACACCACATGGGGCAGTTCGAGGTCTATTTCCACGTATCTCGTTCCCTTGTCTTTTACTGCCAATGCAACCGAATGGCCCTCGAAGAGATGCGCGAGGATGCCGAACAGGTAGCGCAAGAGGTCTTCGTCGCCCAGGATGTGCCGCTCCCCTACATCGTTTTCGCTTGTGTGGGGAAAAACATCGAGCAGCTTTTTCAGTGGCACATGCCTGTACGAATAGCGCAAATCGTCGACAAGGCGCATGGCTTGGGTGCTCAACAGCATGTACAATTCCTTATAATAGTCCACCAACTCGTTCATGTCGTGCAGGTCTTCGCCGCCATTCTCTATCAGTTGCCTAATGCGCGAGGGATAATACATCGTCTCGTGTTTCAGTGCACTAAGGCAATTGTCCAGCACGCTGTTGTTAACGTGCAGCTTATCGTTCTCTATTTCCACGCGGTGCAGTTCGTCTTCGGCCATTTCTATGCTCTCTTCGCGCGCCTTCTCCATCTCTACGCTTTTTTGCAACACCTCGCTTATCTGGCTTACCACCTTGTTAAGCGAGTTAAACTGCACCGTTTCGCCACCATGTCTGTCTATCGACTTGATGATACGTGCTATGGCATCTAGTTTGGCTTGTGCCTCTTCGGTGTTCATCAACACCTTATTTATATCCTCAACCCTTTCCACATAGATGCGGTAGGCAACGTAATGCCGATAGAACAACACGTAATAGGCAGGGATGATGAGCAGCAAAAGCAATACAAGCATAACGATACTGATGGTTTTATTGGCCTTCGATTGCTGCATGCCCACCACATAAGCGTCGAGCGTATTATCGGCCGAACGCGCCTTAAAGAGCCTTGTGTACACCTCGTTGTTGTAGCGATACAGGTCCCATTTGTGCAAGGCCAATGCCGCGATAGCACTTTCGTTGCGTATGTCGAGAATGATACTGAAATTGGTTTTCAAACTATCGGTCAGCCATTGTATCTCTGCAGGCTTGTCCACCGATTTCGAATAAGCCACCATCAGGTCCTTCCCATGCGGTGCTTTCAGCCGATACAGGTCATTAAGTTTTCCTATACAGCTGTCGGCATACTGCAAAGCCTTGGCATAACAGCCGTTAACGTTGGCAAAATAGGCACTGTCGGCATAGGCATTGGCACATTTAAGCAATTTTCCTTCGGGCGTAAAAGCCGAAATTCGGTCTAGAATTTTACTTCGGTTACCCTGCACGCTATCCCTTGCAGCCGCGGCATGAACCTGCATTCCTCCACACAAAGCCAGCACAACAGCAAGCATGCGCACCACCCTTGGCAGCCTAAAACAGAACACACTGCCCTTACCCTTTTCGCTTTCAACCGAAATGGAGCAGCCGCTAAATATCCTACTTACCTTTTTATACTTGTCGATGATGCCCTTACAGTTGAGCAACCCGAAACCATGCGACGTCTGTACGTCGGCCGAAGACGAGTTTATCACCTTGCGTTCGAACAAGTGCGCCCGCTCCTCTTCGGTCATTCCCACGCCGGTATCGGCAATCACGATGTCTACATAGCCCTCCTCCTCGGCAACACGTGCGCTAAGCGTAACCTTGCCGTTTCTTTCTGTAAACTTGCGTGCATTGTCTATCAGCGTGTTAATCATAAAGAGTGTAAGCGTGCGGTCGGCCTTCACAACCTCGGTTGTAGGCTCCACCACCAGCTTAATCCCCTTGTGTTCAAATCCCATTCGGCTTTTGCCAACGATGTCGAAGAGCGGTTGCAACGCCACACTTTCCACGTGCAGGCTCAGTTCTCCTTGCCTCATCTGTATCCATTG
>CAUPVH010000201.1:0-4423 GCA_963514635.1 uncultured Prevotella sp.
AGCAGTGCTGCGCAAGCTATGATGATGATGACATGTTTTGAATTCATACTCGTTTGGGTTATCGTTTAATGAACATTTGGGTGTGATTGCCCTTGCTGGTGTGCACGGTAAGCTTGTAAGTTCCGGGGCGTAGCTTTGAAAGGTCTAGCTTAGCAACGTTGTTTTTGTCGGGCGTTACGGTGGCCTCCATCACTTGTTCGCCAACGGTAGAGCTGATAACGAACTCTGCCTGCGTAACTTCGGGGTTGAGCAAGGCGTTAATGTCTGTCTTTGCAGGGATGGGATAGACGGCATAGACGGGTGCCGACTTTCTTTCGACGACGCGAACTTGGAACGAACCGTCGGAAGATGTTTGGCGACCATCTGATGCTAGCACGTTAATACGCGTGATGCCCCTTGCGAGAGGCTTGACTTGAAGTTGGTCGTTGCTGACTTGAGCAGATGCGATGCCGCCGTTGGCGACATTGGCTTTATAAGAAAGCTGGCTGCCGCTGCTGGTGTAATGTCCTTTTAGGGAGATGTTCACAGGGCCTTCGTCTAAACCGATAATGTAGTTGGCGAATGGATGCTCCAGCTTTGGCGGCATGTACTTAACGATTTTGAACGTGAAACTTTTCTCTGCCTTTGCTCCAAGGTCGTCTGTTAGAACAAACGTGCAGGTATAGCTGCCAGCCTGCAACACGGGAACGAGATTAACGGTTACGGTGGCTTGGTTTAAGCTGTACGATACGCCTTTGGTTTCGCCTATGGCCCTTATGTCCCAGTTGTGTCCGTCGGGGTCGGCCACTTTAAAGCTGAACGTTTTTCGTTCGTTGTTGTTCAGTTCGATAACTTCTTCGGGGAAGTTGGTCACTTCGGGCGCATGGTTAAGCTTGGTTGTACACTTCTGGATGGCAGGTTCTGAAAGGTTTCCCCAGCGGTCTACTGCTACAACGGCAATGCTATACGCCTTGTTGTCTTGCAGGTTGTCGAAGGTAAACCTAAGCTTTTCGCCCAAACTATGACCCATGCCGTTGATTTCTTTAAAGCTTATGTCTTTGGTGTTCTCGGCTGTTAGGTCGTTAGGACTGATGTATAAGCGATAGAAGGCCGCGGTTTTATCCTCATCTTTCGCGATGCTCCATTCGGCAGTGATGTCTACAAAGTCGGGGGTAAGGGTGAGTGTACCAACCTTTTCGGGCGCAATCTTCGTATCTGTCTCGAACGCAGCCTCGGCATCGATGTACCCTTTGCCTAGTTTTCCTTTGTAACCGGGGTTTAGTTCGTCGATGTTGAAAGGCCTATATGCCGTGATTAGGCGCGATTTTAGCTCGTCGTTGGTGAAACCTTGTCGGCCAAAGTAAGACGCAATGAGGGCGGCAATGCCCGAAACATGGGGGCAAGCCATTGATGTTCCTTGGAAATAAGCATAGCCCGAAGGCACCTTACTCTTGGGAACGGTGCTAAGAATGCCGCCTTCTGTGCCGAACCGGTCTTGGTCGCCGCCTGGTGCCATGATGGTAACCCAGTCGGCATAGTTGCTAAAACTAGCTTTAGCGAAGTTCCACGCCATTGCCGAGACCGAAACTGCGGGGGCATAACAAGCAGGATAGGCCGCGAACTCTTTGTTTTCGTTGCCTGCCGCGAAGATAACCACGCCGCCTTTCATGGGCGAATTGGCACGTTGTTGGCCGTTTGCGTCGCATCCGGCCATCTTAATGAAGTAGTCGACGGCCTCTTTTAGCAACCTGGGCATCGACGTAACGCCCGAAGTTGACGAGTAACCCCACGAGTTTTGGCAGATAACAGCCCCGTTGTCTGCCGCATATTTAATGGCGGCAGCTCCGTCTCCTTGTTCGTCTTTGCCTCTGAAAATCTGGCAACTCATCAGTCGTACGCCACTGTCTGCCGCTCCGTTGCCGCCAGCCACGCCTGCAACACCTATTCCGTTGTTGTTTCGTGCGCCTACCGTACCTGCAACGTGCGTGCCGTGTCCTTCGTTGTCGGGTTCTATCTTGCCGCCAACCACGTCTTTTGCCTCAACAAAGTTGTAGCCATAAACGTCGTCAACAAAGCCGTTCCCGTCGTCGTCAACACCAGCTTGTCCGTTCTTTTCCTTCTCGTTGATGTAGAGATTGTCCACCAAGTCTTCGTGGGTGACGTCGATACCGCCGTCTACAATGGCAACGATAACATTGTTTTTACCCGTAGTGTACTTCTCCCAAACGGGTTTGAGGTTGCAGTCGGCCCCCTTTTTTGCATGCGGACTTACCGAACCGTCATTGTAATAATGCCATTGCTTGGCCAAAAGCGGGTCGTTGAAGGCCGAGGCTGTGGGCTGATTTCTTGTTTGTGGGGCTGGTCCTGTATAGGGTTTAGCCGTAAATTTGGGGCGTGCGATGGGCAGAACACGTTCGGCATATTCCACGCCTGCGGCCTTGTTAAACTGCTGTACCACCTCGGCAACGTCTTTGCTTTCGTCGAAGTAGATGGTGTACCAGCGGTCTAATCCCTCGGCAATGGTGCGTTCCTCGTAAATTCCGGCAGGCTTAAACACCCGCTCCATCTTGTAAGCGCCCGCGTATTTCATGGCCGACGACATGGCCGAAGGCACACTCTGCATCTCTACGTTGCCCTTTGCAGAAGTGGGCAGGGCCTGGTTGACACCCCTTTCTAGCTTTACGTTGATGCGACCCCGCACGGCAAAGATGTCCTTGTCGATGACAACAGCGCGTGTGTTGGAGTTGGCCGTTTGCAAATCCATGCTTTCTTGGCACGATGTAGCGAGCATCAAGCCAGACATTGCACACGCACACATATATATAATAGTTTTTTTCATAACTATTCCTTTTCGTATTATTTACTTGGATTAAGCGTTTTAAGCATGCTTTCTATCTTCGCCATTCGGGCTTGCTTACTGCCTGCGAAGACGTTTTTCTTATAAAGCACGCCGATTTGCATTACTGGCTGTCCGCCGTTTACGTCGGCAAATTTACCGCCCGAAATGGCCAATGTAAGATAATCTGAGCGGCGAGCGTAGACATGATGCTTGCCGTTGTAGCCCACAAACTCGAAGTTGTTCGACGTAAGCAGCTTGTCAAACTCGCGCGTAACGAACCATTCTCTGCCGTATTGCCAAACACCCAGGTTGGGTTGGCTGAAACTTAGGCTGTATTGTTCAACACTTCCCACCATGTCTTGTGGGGCGGGATTGTCTCCGCCGCGCGTGAAGAAGAAGTAAGTGCGGGCAACCAGC
This sequence comes from uncultured Prevotella sp., assembly GCA_963514635.1. GTDB lineage: Bacteria > Bacteroidota > Bacteroidia > Bacteroidales > Bacteroidaceae > Prevotella. The sequence goes on from CAUPVH010000201.1 coordinate 3,236, forward strand.
AATGGGTCGGTGGTTTTATAAGCGATGGCCTCTATCTCCCTGTTCTTAGAAACCTTCCTTCCAACCTCCTCGCTGTTTTGTGCAGTCTCGTAATCCTCCACGTCGCTCACCTTCTTATCGGCCTTGTTCAACAGCGCAAGCGGACCAAGGTCGAGCGTTTTGAACGTTTCATAGTCGCGATCCTGTGTATGTATTTGGTAAAAGAACAACACAACGCTATGGTTGCTCTCCAAGATGTCCACGTCCATCGTCATCTGTTCGTTCACGTTAATGTAGTGGTTAGGGTCTTTACTGTCCCGAACATATCCGTTAGCTTTTACGAAATCTTGAAACGCCTGCGACTTAACGGCATCCACACCGGCTTGTTCTAGCGAACGCGTATAGATACGTGTCGGTACGAAGTGCTTCGTATCATGCACATATACCACATCCTTAAACAGCGGAGAAGTGGTTTTGAAGAAGTAGCTTTCCTCGTATATGCCGTTGGCATCATCGGGTGCACCATACTCTTTCAATATACCTCCGCGGCGATATTCAAAGTCCATCATCTTATGCAGACTGAAAGGGTTGCCCGGATTGCATGCCAAGACGAAAGTAGACACGCCGGGTTGCCTTACAACCACCTCGTTGTTCTTGCCCGCATGGCTTATGGTAAGCTTTATCGTTCTTTCCGTTGTGTCGTAGTTGGGCTTGGAAATAAACTTCAAGGCATGTTTCTTCTTTACGATTTGCAGCCATTCGGGGCTTTCGCTTTGTTGCAAATCATACAGGCCACTCTCGATGTTTACGTCTACGGTGGTGTTTCCGCCAGCCTGCGGCAACACCAGTTCGCCGTTGGCAATGTTCAGCGAAATGTCGGCCGCGCTTTGCTTTACCATTATTTTTTCAACCGCCAAGCCGCCGTCTACAAGCACATAGCTACTTCTTTCCGTGCCAGTCGTGTTGGCATCTACCTTCACAACAATCTCGTTTCCGTTTTGTGTAAGGTGAACCCATTGCTTAGGGGTGGTTGCAACCCACTCTTTGCAGTTGGTAGTAACGGTGATGGTTGTTTCGCCCACTTGGTTAGCGAACTTTAACTCCTTGTCCGAAACGCTCAGTTGCGGCTGTTCAAAGTCGTCGCTCTTGGTACATCCCACCGCCATTGCCACCATTAGGCACATGGCAGAGAGCTGCAACAGCTTATAT
>CAUPVH010000202.1:0-4422 GCA_963514635.1 uncultured Prevotella sp.
AAAACATGGAAGGATTTAGAACTTCCAAATGATAACACGCATGGCATGGCATGGCAAAAGCACCAAAGGTTTTCGGCCTGCCAACAACAAATGTCGCAGATATTTTGTAACTTTACACCCTATATACGATTAGCTAATTGAACCGAAACTAAGGATAAGAATTTATAAACCAACACGATAATGCACTTTAAATGGATATACGAACCGCTTTCGCCACAAATGCAATCTGCGGCAAAGGAATTGGGCGAGAAACTCAATATGAGCACCATTCTAGCTCAATTGCTCATACGTAGGGGCATAACAACCGAAAGTGCGGCCAAGCGTTTCTTCCGTCCGCAGCTCAACGACATCATCAACCCCTTTCTGATGAAAGACATGGACGTGGCCGTAGATAGGCTCAACGATGCCATGGGACGTAAAGAGCGCATTATGGTGTATGGCGACTACGACGTAGACGGATGCACATCGGTGGCCCTCGTGTACAAATTCCTTCAACAATTCTACTCCAACATCGAGTATTACATACCCGACCGCTACGAAGAAGGCTACGGCGTTAGTCGCAAGGGCATTGATTATGCCCACCAATCGGGCGTAAAGCTTGTTATCATCCTCGACTGCGGAATTAAGGCCATCGAAGAAATTGCTTACGCCAAATCGCTGGGCATCGACTTTATTATTTGCGACCACCACGTTCCCGACGAAGAGATGCCGCCAGCAGTGGCCATTCTTAACCCTAAACGCCCCGACGACCATTACCCCTTTAAGCACCTTTCGGGCTGCGGTGTGGGCTTTAAGTTCATGCAAGCCTTTGCCAAAAACAACGGCATTCCCTTCTCGCGACTCATTCCCATGCTCGACTTATGCGCCGTTAGCATAGCAGCCGACTTGGTACAGGTGGAAGAAGAAAACCGTATTTTGGCTTTTCATGGGCTGAAACAACTCAACCAAAACCCCAGTTTGGGCTTAAAAGCCATCATAGACATCTGTGGACTTTCGGGTAAAGAGATTTCCATGAGCGACATCGTTTTCAAAATAGGCCCGCGCATTAACGCATCGGGGCGCATGGAAAGTGGAAAAGAAAGTGTGTCGCTACTGGTAGAGAAAGATTATAACGTGGCTTTGCAAAGTGCCAAGCACATTAACGAATATAACGAGCAACGCAAAGACATCGACAAGCAGATGACCGAGGAGGCAAACCAAATTGTGGCACGCCTGGAAAGTCAGAAAAAGCAGTCGAGCATCGTGCTATACGATGAGAATTGGAAAAAAGGCGTGATTGGAATTGTTGCCTCACGGCTTACCGAAATTTACTTCCGGCCCACCGTTGTCATCACTCGCGATGGCGATTTCGCAACAGGTTCGGCTCGCAGCGTCATGGGTTTCGACATCTATTCGGCCATTAAGAGTTGCCGCGACTTGCTCATCAACTTCGGCGGACACACCTATGCCGCAGGACTGACCATGAGATGGGACGACGTTCCGCGTTTTGTAGAACGTTTTCACCAATACGTAGACAGCCATATACTGCCCGAACAGACCGAGGCCATATTGCATATTGATGAGATTATAGACTTTAAGGACATCACCAAGAAGATGCACCACGACTTAAAAAAGTTCTCGCCCTTCGGTCCGGGCAACCTTAAACCGCGCTTTTGCACCAACAATGTTTACGATTATGGCACAAGTAAGGTGGTGGGTCGTGAGCAAGAACACATCAAACTCGAACTTATCGATTCTAAATCGAGCAATGTGGTAAACGGCATTGCCTTTGGGCAGAGCGCCTCGGCACGCTACATCAAGTCGAAACGCAGCTTTGACATTGCCTATACCATCGAAGACAACGTATTTAGACACAACAACGTACAACTGCAAATAGAAGATATTAGGCTTACCGAAAGCGACGAGAACGACGAACACAACGCCCTTTAACCGCCTATGGAAGAAACTAACGGCACGCAAACCGCCCACGACGCGTTTAAACGAACGTTGCGCGAGTATTGGGGCTACCCCGATTTTCGTGGCATTCAGCGAGACATCATCGAGAGTATCGCCCAAGGAAAGGATACGCTTGGACTGATGCCCACGGGCGGTGGTAAGTCTATCACCTTCCAAGTGCCTGCTTTGGTGATGCCTGGCGTTTGCGTGGTGATAACCCCTTTGATAGCCCTGATGAAAGACCAAGTTGACCATCTGCGGCAAAAAGGCATACAGGCGGCTGCCATCTATTCGGGAATGAGCCGGCGCGAGATAATCACAACGCTCGAAAATTGCGTCTTTGGTGGTGTAAAACTCCTTTATGTGTCGCCCGAACGATTGTTTTCGGACATCTTCAAGACCAAGTTTAAGCACATGGAAGTGAGTTTCGTCACCGTAGACGAAGCCCACTGTATCAGCCAATGGGGTTACGATTTCCGCCCTTCTTACCTGGCCATTGCCGAGGTTAGAAAGCTTAAACCCGATGTTGCAGTGCTTGCCTTAACAGCTACAGCCACTCCCAAGGTGGTAGACGACATTCAAGAGCGATTGAATTTTAGGCAAAAGAACGTGTTCCGAATGAGTTTCGAACGTTCAAATTTGGCCTACATCGTCCGCGACACAATGGACAAGCACACCGAACTGATACATATTCTCAACGCCGTGGCTGGTTCGGCCATCGTTTATGTGCGCAGTCGCAAGCACGCCAGCGACATCGCCACCCACATTTCCTCGGCAAACATCTCTGCTACCTTCTATCATGCAGGCCTAGAACCCGCTGTAAAGAACCAACGACAAAACAGCTGGCAGCAAAACGAGGTGCGAGTGATGGTGGCCACTAATGCCTTTGGCATGGGCATAGACAAGCCCGATGTGCGCTTGGTGGTGCACATGGATTGCCCAGACTCTATTGAGGCCTACTTTCAAGAGGCGGGTAGGGCAGGGCGCGACGGCAAAAAGGCTTATGCCGTGTTGCTATGGAACAATAGCGACCGCAGGAAACTGAACAAGCGCGTGGCTGAAACCTTTCCCGAAAAAGAGTATATAAAAGAGGTGTACGAAGATTTAGCCTACTATTACCAAATAGGTGTGGCCAGCGGTGCAGGCTATTCGTTCGTATTCGAGATAGACAGGTTTTGCCGAACGTTTAAGCATTTCCCTGTGCAAACGCATTCGGCATTGCAGATTTTGGAGCGGGCAGGCTACATACATTACGAAATGGACCCAGAAGCAAGGGCACGAGTGATGTTTAAACTCGGACGTAACGACTTGTATCGCCTAGACGAGGGGAGTGCGTTTGAAGAGGCTGTGATTACTGCTTTGCTAAGAAACTACGGCGGACTGTTCAGCAATTATGTTTATATTGATGAAAGTTTATTGGCCCAAGAGGCAGAACTAACCACTCACCAAGTGTATGTGATACTAAAAAATCTAGCCCAACGCAACATCATCAACTTTATTCCACAACGCAAAACACCGTTTATTACCTATCTGCGCGATAGGGTAGACGGCGAACGGGTTGTGCTGAGCAAGGAAATATACGAAGAACGCAAGGCGCAATATGTTGCTCGCATCAATGCTATGCAGGCTTACGCCACAAATGGCGATGTTTGCCGAAGTCGCCAACTACTTATATACTTTGGCGAAGAGCGACACAAAGATTGCCAACAATGCGATGTTTGCTTGGAACATGCCTCGCCCGAACCTAGCAACGAACAAACAACGACGGCTCGTAACGCCATACTAAATTTGTTGAAAGATGGCGAACGACACCACATAACCGAACTTCACAAGTTAAACTTACCCCAAAAGGGCTTAGATGTGGCACTCGAATACCTCATTCACGAAGAAGAAGTAGGCCTTGATGGTAGTTTCCTTTATGTGATAGAATGAGTTTGTGAGGTTATGAGTTTGTTAGTTACTAAGTTTGTGAGCTTATGAGTTAGTAAGGTTGTGAGGTTGTTAGTTAGTAAGTTTGTAATTTTTTGACTTTGTGAGTTCATGAGTTAGTAAGCTTGAGAGGTTATGAGGTTGTTAGTTTGTTCTCTCTCCTTCTTGTTAACTTGTTAACTAGTCAACTCGTTAATCGGTCAATTTTTGTCTTCTTTTCAGCATAAATTTTAACATTATGAGTACCCTTTCTGCTCACCAACCGCTCACCTTGCCGCAAATAATCGATTCTCGCGATGGTTGTTTTTGATGCAAAAAGGGGGCAGGGTGTGAATGCGGCAAAATGAATTTTTATTTAAGTCAATTGCCATTTTCACCTGTTTTAGGGTTATTTGCAGCAAAATGCAGTGCAATATGCTGCTAAATAGAGTGCGTTTTGCCGCTAAATGGAGTGCGTTTTGCTGCTAAACGCAAGGTAAAATGCCGCTAAATGCAGTGCAAAATGCCGCTAAATGTGAGACAAAAAGCATAAAAATAACACTGCAATGGTATAAACAT
>CAUPVH010000203.1:0-4413 GCA_963514635.1 uncultured Prevotella sp.
GCTCTTGGCTGCGTAGAAGAGACCGAGAAGTTTCTTCGCGAACTGGCTAACGATGGCGAGGGGAGTTTGAAACCCACCAATTTCATCCACTCAACGCACAACACCATCAGCAGCCTTATTGCCATTCACACCCATTGCCACGGCTATAACAGCACCTATGCGCATGGGCAACGCTCGTTGGAAAGCGCACTAACAGATGCTTGGTTGCAAATAGCCTTGGGCGATTTGCACACGGCTTTGGTGGGATGGCACGATGAAGAAGGGCAAACGGCCCTTTCGATGGTACTTACAAACGAAGCGGATGGGGCGGAACGCGCCCTCAATTCGCTTGAAGACGTTAGGCAACTATGTTCAAATTACTCGCATTAGCCCTCGTGCAATCGGCTTTATTGGCTGCCGTACAGGTAACATTAAAGCTGTCTTTGCAGCAGATTGGTGCCTTTTCGTGGTCGTGGGCGTTCTTCGCTCGCGCCCTTACCTGCCTTTGGTTCGCACTTTGCGGTATATGTTACGCCCTTTCAACGGTGTTGTGGCTCTACATCTTAAAGCACTATCCGCTGAGTCAGGCCTATCCGCTGATAAGTCTTAGCTATGTAATGGGCATGCTTGCTGCCGTGTTTGTCTTTCACGAGGCTGTTCCGTTGGTTCGCTGGCTGGGTGTTGGCCTTATCATGGCAGGCGTAGTGATGGTGAGTTATCAGGGATGAGGAGTTTAAGTGGTAAGGAGTAAGGAGTAAGGAGTTAAGGAGTTAAGCCAAATGCCTAGGTGGCGTTAGCCATTTTTTCACCCTTTCACCTTTTCACCCTTTCACCTTTAAAAGCCTTTTCACCTTTAAGGAGTTAAGCCAAATGCTTTGTTGCAGAGGGGCTAACTACCTTGTTAACTTGTCAACTCATCAACTCATCAACTTGTTAACTCGTTTACTTGTCAACTTGTTAACTCGTCAACTTGTAAACTCGTAAATAATTCCATAAATTCAATTGATATGAACTATATATTATCCATAATATTACTTTTCGTACCACTAATAGGCCATGCTCAAACCGCGGTAAGCGGTGCAAAGGCCGATGAGATGATGCAAAAGATGGGCGAAGTAGCCCAGAAAACGAAGAGTTTGCAGTGCTCGTTCACCCAAACGAAGACACTGAAAATGCTTAGTCAGAAGATGGTTTCTAAGGGAAGGATGTGTTACAGTCAGCCTTCCAAGTTGCGTTGGCAGTACACCTCGCCCTACCAATACACCTTTATCCTTAACGGAACGAAGGTGTTGATGAAGAGCGCGCAACGCAAAGACGTGGTAGATGCGGCCAAGAACAAGGTGTTTCGCGAGATAACGGGCATCATGCTCAGCAGCGTTACGGGCGAATGCCTTACAGACAAGCAGCGGTTTAAGACGCAAATGTTTGTTGATGGCGACAAATGGATTGCCCAACTAACGCCCCTTAAAAAAGAAATGAAACAGATGTTCAGTCTCCTTGTTATCACTTTCGACAGCAAACAGCTTATCGCAACAACCGTTGAGATGCGCGAAAAGGGTGGCGACAACACCCGCATAGAACTGCATCAGGTGAAGAAAAACGCCGCAGTGAGCGACGAAGAGTTTAAGATTTAAGGCTATCACACACCCCCATCGCATGCGCACCATAACCCTTTACATCGTTCTATTATGGCTCTCCGTTGCCCCGCTTTCGGCCCAAGGTCGGCGTTGGAATGTGGAGTTAAGTTTTAAAAAGGCCGCCATAACAGGCCTTTGCATCATCGACTCCGTGGAACAACAGCGACGCGGAGCCATCCTTAACGAATTCGGAATAAAGATGGTAGACTTCGTTTGCATGCCCAACAGCAAGGTAATGCTATATAACTTGGTGCCCATGCTCAACAAATGGTACATACGCCGCGTACTGCGCCACGACCTAGAACAAATTGTTCCGCAACTGGTTACGCGCGATTCGCTGACATACGAAAACCCAAAACACCACATTACCTACCGCTTTAAACCCCTTAAACCTACAGAAGATGAAACTGAAAGATAACTTTTACACCATAGAGAACGCCACACACGATGCCGACAAGCACGTTTTCGGTGTGCTGCTCAACCCCAACCACGCCATCTACGCGGCGCATTTCCCCGGCAATCCCATCACGCCGGGAGCCTGCACGCTGCAAATGGTGGGCGAACTGGCCGAAGAAGTGGTGGGCAAACCCTTGCAGCTAAGCTGTGCCAAGAACGTGAAATACCTTGCCCCACTTACCCCAACAGACTCGCCCTGCCCCACTTTCGCCCTGGACATACGATGCGAAGGCAACACTTGGCTAGTGAAAGCCGAGGTGAAAAACAACGAACACGTGTTCGCCAAACTGTCTTTGGTGTATGAATAACTACCGCGTATGCGTGGTGATACCCACTTATAACAATGCCGCCACGCTGGCCAGCGTGGTGCGCGGAGTGGCCCAACACACGCCAAACATCATCGTGGTGAACGACGGAAGTACCGACGACACCGCCCAACTGCTTGCAACGCATTTCCCAGAGCTATGCGTTGTTACCCATACATGCAACCGCGGCAAGGGTGCGGCCTTGCTCAGCGCATTTAAACAGGCGCAGAACATGGGCTATACGCACGCCATCACCATCGATGCCGACGGCCAACACGCGCCCGCCGACCTGCCTTTGTTCTTCAAAGCCATACACCAAGCACCCAATGCCATTGTGGTAGGCAACCGCTTTGATGCCGATAAGTTTTCGGAAACCAACAACCGCAACATGAATGGGCAGAGTAAGTTTGCCAATAAGTTCAGCAACTTTTGGTTTGCGCTGCAAACAGGTCGGCGCTTACCCGACACCCAAACAGGTTTTCGCGCCTACCCTTTGCGCCTGCTGCGCTGGTTGCCCTTGGTAACAAACCGATACGAAAGCGAACTTGCCTTGCTGGTGTTTGCCGCTTGGCACAACGTGCGCACCATTTCAATTCCCATCAACGTGCATTATCCGCCACGCGAAGAGCGCGTTAGCCACTTCCGCCCAGGCGTAGACTTCGCCCGAATTAGTGTGCTCAACACCTTCCTAACCTTCTTCGCCATCGTCTATGCTCTGCCGCGTAAGCTTTTGCGCGTGGTATGCACGGCAGGCGTGTTGCTGCTGATGTTCGTGTTGATGTTCTTTTTGCAGATAGGCATGTTGGTTTATTTCCTATCGCACCGCGTAAGCGAAACCGAACGCCTGCGCTTTCATGCCCTTATACAGCGCATCGCCCGCACACTGCTGCGCCTTTTGCCCGGCATAAAAACGCGTTTCGACAACCCCACGGGCGAAGACTTCGCGCAACCTTCCATCATTATCAGCAACCACCAAAGCCACCTCGACCTGCTTTGCATCCTTGCGCTAACGCCGCGCATGGTGATACTTACCAAGCGGTGGGTGTGGTACAATCCGCTGTATGCCGTTGCCATACGTTTTGCCGAGTATTTGCCCGTTACGCGCAACATCGAAGACAACGAACAGCGCATTGCCCACCTTGTTAAGCGCGGATATAGCGTGATGTTGTTCCCCGAAGGCACACGTTCGGCCTCGCTCAAAGTGCAACGTTTTCATCAAGGTGCCTTTTATTTAGCCAAACGCTTTCAGTTAGACATTGTGCCCGTGTTGCTCTACGGCACGGGCCATGTGCTTAACAAGCGCGCCAGAACGCTATCTTCTGGCGACATCGTGGTAAGCGTTATGCGCCGAACGGCGTTATCAGAGTTTGATAAGGACGTTACGCCAAGAGAGTTGGCACGACATTTTAGGAAAATGTATGTTGAAGAATTGGAGAGATACTGATGTGAACAGGGGCGGGCGATGGCGCATTATAACAAAAGTGTTATTCGCTTATATTGAAGTCGGCTTGACCTTTAAATTGAAAGGGGGTTATAATCAGAACCGGCCGGACCGGTCGGACTTGTCCGTTGTATTGACCTTTAATTTGAAAGGGCTGTATAATCTTTGTGCTGTAAAACCATGAAAAACACGTCGCTCATGTACGAAGTACCGGACTAAGATACGATGAAATCTGAAATTCTGCTCCATTCGTCTGTGTCCAGAAATGGTAGTTTCTCAAAAAGCTGACTAGGCAATAGTTATTCATTACGGTTTCCACAAGTTGAAAACAGGCTGTCAATTCCATATTACTTCTGCTTTTCCATGATGTTGTTTCCGCTGCCCGTGAGCAACATGCCCAGCAACCGCTTGCACTGCCAGTCGTAAGCGTACGTATTTTCCGTGCCGTTGCCATGCGATTATATACGGGGCAATCGTATTTTGTCTATTTTTCTGCCAGAAATTTAACATTATGAGTGCCCTTTTTGGTCGCCAAGTGTCCGCCTTGCCGCAAAAAATCGATTCTCGCGAAGGTTTGTTTTGATGCAAAAAGGGG
>CAUPVH010000204.1:0-4409 GCA_963514635.1 uncultured Prevotella sp.
GGCTAAATGGTGCAAAATGCAGGTTCTGCTCCTAAAAACAGACAAAGTAAAAGACATGAAAGACGAAAAACAGTGGTTATTTACCTACTTTTTAACCAATATTTTCGCTAGAACGGGTCGAAAAAAAAGAGGGGTTTTGTAAAACAAAAACAACAACTTAAGCTTTTGAGCTTATAAGTTATGAGTTGATGAACTTTTGAGTTGGTGAGTTTTTGAGTTGGTAAGTTTGTGAGATGGTAAGTTTGTGAGTTGATAATTTTTTGGGTTGGTGATTTTTTAAGTTGGTAAGTGTGTGAGTTGATCAGTTTACAAGTTAACAAGCAAACAGCACACAAGGCATATCACTCCCCTCTCCCCTTGGAGAGGGGTGTGTGGGTGAGGCCGGTGGGGGGTGTGTGGGTGAGGCCGGTGGGGTTGGGGGTGAGGCCACTATACCTGTCGTTTTTTACCCTTGGTGTTGTTCCTAGCCAAGGGCAGGGCTGTTGTTTTAAGCCACTGAACAAAGGCCTCTCGCCATTGCCTACTTTCCTTCGAACCCTTCACGTCACTTGTACCAAAGCCGTGGCCACCCGTGGCATAGCGGACGAATTGGTGGGGAATACCTTTTGAAGTGAGGGCAGAGTCGAGCAGCTGACCGTTGCCTGGATGCACAATGGGGTCGTCATCGCAGTGCACAAGGAAAACGGGCGGACAGTCGAAAGGTATCTTGCGCTCCACCGAGAGCGAGTCTTTCAGCCTGTTGTCGGTCTTTTTCCATTCGCCCAAGATGCCCTTTCGCGAACGGCGATGCACGTAACGCTCGTCGGCAAGCGTAACAACGGGGTAGAGTGCGGCCACAAAGTCGGGGCGAACACTCACCTTTGGCTTGATGCCTAGCGGTGCAAGATAGTTGGTTGCGGCAAATGCAGCCGAGGCCACTGCAAGATGTCCGCCTGCCGAAAAGCCCATAACGCCCACCTCCGTGGGGTTGATGCCCCATGCCGATGCCCCTTCGCGCACCAGTTGCACGCTGCGTTGCACATCGCGTAGCATGTCGGGTTGCCGCCGTCCGCGAATAAGCAGGCGGTAATGGGTGACAAAAGCCAGCACACCTGCCACGCGATAGCGGAGCACAAAGGCAGCAATGCCCTGACTGTTGAGCCATCGCGCCACACCGTCGCCTTCGGTTCGGGTGTCTAGCCAGTGGTAACTGCCGCCAGGACAAACGATAACGGCAGGGCAATCGCGCCCTGCACCTTGCGGGATATAGGGTGTAAGGGTTACGCTAGCGGCGCGTTCGGGCGTGCCTTGCCATATTTTTAAAGGCTTATGCTGTTGGGCATGGCCTAGATATGCCATGAAAGCCAGCAGCATGATAAGTACTTTTCTCATGTTTATCTTTAATATTGTTGGTTGTGCTGTCTTAAATGTTTTGCAGCTTTTCTATTATCTTGTTCCTGCCCACTAAGGCCTCTACCGTGGTGATGGCCGACAGCGGAACGCCACAAATGCCGTGCAAACCTACACATTGCCCCGTAAGAAAAAGGTTACTTACCTTCGTAGCCACAGGCACTTGCGTGGCTAAGGGCTTGTGGCAGTCTTTGGCAAAGCCGTATATGGCACCCATAGGTGCGTGGTAATAGTCGCGCACGGTTAGCGGCGAGGCGCTCCACAGGCGCTTAACACATTGTGCAAAGCCTGGTCTAACCTCCTCCATGCGTTGCAAGATGCGCTGTTGGTGCCACGTTTTCCACGCCTCGTACTGCTTTCCGCGCCTACCCGTAAGCGTATCTTGCCATTGTTCCACCGCCGAGAAGGGCATTACGCAGTTAATGATGAGGTGCGTAGCCCATTTGTTTCCTTCGGCCGAGGGTGGCGTCATGTACATCATTCCGTAGGGCCACTGCTCGCGATCGTAATTGCCCAAGTGCCACACGTGGTGGTAATCGTGCTGGTAATAGCAAGTGTGGTTGATGTAAGGAAAGGTCTGCGGTTTCAGTTCTACAAACAGGCTGAATATCGAATAGGTGTTGTCGATGGCGTTCAGGCGTTTGGTGTAAGCAGGCGTAAACGCCCCCTTGTCTACGATGCGCAGCGTTTCGGCCATGTGTGTGGCCGCTATATAATAAGGAGCGGTAAAGGTTCGCCCGTCTTTGGTTTGCACTGCGGTTGCCGTTCGGTTGTCTACGGCAATGCGAACCGCCTCTGCATCGGCTACCACTTGTCCCCCCGCATCTTCTATTACCTCGGTTAAAGCCGTGGCCAACTGCTGCGAACCGCCCACAAAGCGGTCGGTACCCTCGATATATAGCACGCTGATAAGGGCGTGAACGTAGGCAGGCGTTTTGCCCGAAACACCTCCATACATAGGATTCATATAGGCCAACACATCGCAAAGCCGCTCATCGTGGATGTAATGGGCGATAAACTTGTCGGCCGACCACAGGAAACGCTCGCTATGTTGCGGAATGCTGTCGCCCGTGGGGCGCAGGTTAAAGAGGTCTATCTCGTCTGCCAGCTCGTAAAGGGCCGCCACATAGCGTTGCAACTGCGTGCGCTGATGTGGAAAATGCTTGGCGAAACTCTCCACAAAACCATCTTTTCCCTCGGCCACACGATAAGTGGTGTTGGTGGCGGCGTAATAAATCTCGTCCATGCAAAGCTTGTCTACGGGTAGCAGACGAAGTTTTTGGACGATGCCCAGGTGCTGGCAAATGCGGTGGAGCGTTTGTCCTGGCCTAAATCCGCCCAATATGTGCATGCCCGTATCGAAGTGTATGCCATGTCGGACGAAGTTTTGCAGCCCTCCACCCACGATATGGTTCTTCTCCAACACCGTTATTTGCCAGCCTTCTTTGGCTAAAAGCGCACCGGTGGTAAGGCCACCTAGTCCGCCGCCTATAATGATAATGTGGTTGTTGTTCATAATTTTAGTTTCTCTCCCAGCACTTCGCTGCAAGTTAACAGCGTACCAACCAGCGTGCCCAACATGCCATGCGAGTTTACGTTTTGACCTGCAAAAAACAGGTTGGGTATGCGTGTGCGACTTGGAACGTGGCAAGCCGACCCCAGCCTAACATCTTTGGCCACGCCATACATGCTGCCTTGCAGGGTAGAAGTATATTGTTCGTAGGTGAGGGGGGTAGAAGTGAAGTAGCAGTCTATGGCTTGCCGCAAGCCTGGCGCATGCCTTTCAACGGCGTCGATAAGCCTTTCGGCCCTGTCGCGTTTAAAGTCTTCGTACGCCTCGCCGCGGTGCATGATGCGTGTGTTTGCCCATTGTTGCACTTCTTCGTAACGCATGTAGCTCATTATCTCGCCGCAAGTGGCCCACTGTTGGTGTGTGTTGGGCGGCTGTGCATCGGCTGCAAGCGCATCGCTAAGGTGTACATATAGGAAACCGCAAGGCCAGTTGTCGGCCGTGTATTGTTCGCATTGCCAAGGCGTATCGGCGGCATAGCCATACAAGTTGTGGTTGCGATAGGGCACCGTTTGCGGCTTAAACTTGATGTAAACGGTAAATACGCCCCTGGTGTTGGGCAGGTTTAGCATGCGCTGACGAAAGGCGGGACGTATGAGATTGGTATCGTTCAGCATCTGCATCACCAGTGTTGGGTGTATGGCGGCTATAACAAGGTCGGCCTCAAAGTGTTCGCCGTCGGCCGTTGTTACGCCCGTTGCCTTGCTGTTGTTACAGGTTATGTGTTCAACACGTTTGCGCGTGAGCACCCTTCCGCCCCTTCGTGCAATGCCTTCTGTAAGTCGTTTGGCAATGATGTCGCTTCCACCAGCTAGGCGAAACGCGCTTTGGTTGTAGAAATTGGTGATGAACGCGTGGGTTGAGAAAGGCGTTTGTCCGCGTTCGCCTGCATAGAGCGGCAGATTTCCCACCAACACGTTGCGCAAAAGGGCATCGTTGGTAAATCCATTTATCACCTCGTCTACGGCGCGCATTTGGTATTCGGTCTTCAAGTGCATTTGTTCGGGCGTTGGCCGATGCCCGTTTATGGGCGACGCCTGCGCCAACCGTTCCACCAAATTGAGGTAGCGGTGCAGCCCATCCCGTTCTTTGGGGAAGTGTGCGGCAAGCGTTTCTACAAAAGCCTCGTGGCCATTGGCAAAGGCAAATCTGCCTTGTGGCATCGAAATGACGTCGTAACCCGTGGTGTCTAGTCGGCTAAGCGGCAGGTTTTCTAATTCAAGATAGCGCAAAAGAGGGTACAAAGTTTGCCCCTCTTCGGCACTTCCGATGAAGTGCATGCCCGTTTCGAACTTCGCGCCTTTGCGCACAAAGCTCTGCAAACAGCCGCCTGCTTGCGTTTCTTGTTCGAGTACGGTAACCTCGTAGCCGTTTCGTGCGAGGATATGTCCGCACGAAAGTCCGCCAAGTCCGCTACCAATGATGATGCACTTTTTCATTTATTGTTGGT
>CAUPVH010000205.1:0-4402 GCA_963514635.1 uncultured Prevotella sp.
CTATTCAGATTGATAGGCCTATCAACAGAATTCCCCTTAAACGGAGCTTTCTAGCGGCATTCCGTTTAAGGGGAGTTTGCCTTTCGAAGGCGGCGTATTGTATGGCCTTAGTAATTGTCCTCCTCTTCACCGATGTTTTCAGCCTCCATGTTTAGTTCGTCGTAGTCTTCTTCGAACGTTGTTCGGTAGCTTTCTTCGGTGAGGATGTCCTCGTCGAACGAGTCGTCGTCATCGTCGTCGTCCTTATATTGTCTTTCGGAATCGTTAATTTCGTCCTCGTCGTCCTCGTTGTTTTCATCACGATCGTTAAGGCCTTTTCCGCCCGCAAAGTCGTCGTCAAGTCGGGATGAAACCTTTTCCAATTCGGGCTTTTCCTTAACGAAAATGGCCTCAACCCACGTGCCTTTCTCAATTTCAAGGGCTTCAAATCCGTCTTCGGTCTTCTTGTCGAACATGCCGCCTTTCTTGTGCAGACGGTCCTTTGGCAATACGGTCGTGCTCACCTCAAAGCCGCTTTCGATGATGTCTTTCACGCTTTGTGAGAGCGAATCCCAGCCTCCGCCAAAGTTTCTGTCGAGCACTTCGATAAGTTTTGCCGCCGAAATGTGGCGTATGTTTTCGTAAGTAAGGTCGGTAACACGCATGATGGGGCGTTTCTTAATGGCCAGTTTTGTCTTTTGTCCTTCTTCCAGCCTTATCGCTCCCACCTTAAATCCGCGTTCCTCATACTTCTTTATGATTTCAGGTCGGTCTATCTTTATCTCTTCTGCTTCAAACGCGCTTTTCACAACGTCCATATAATGGCGTGCGTTATCTTTTAGGTCAGCGTCTTTTTCAGCTGCTTCCCACATTCTGAACACGTCATTCTCTTGTATGCTCCACACGTTGCTTTTGCTAAGTGTTTTAAGAGTCAAAGCTTTTTTTTCTTGTTTCATATATGATTAATTATCTTTCTCGCGATGATTGCTTATTGAAAGGGGGTTCGCATAAATGTGCCGTCTGCACAAAGACACCCCGATAGTCGGTTTTCAACCTTTTGTGTGTTGTATTGCTGCAAAATTATATACTTTCATTAAATCTACAAACTTTTGCGACAAAAATATTAAGCATACCCCCATTATAGTTGTATCAGAATGCACATTCCAAGTACTTGCACCAAGCCAACCCCGCTTTCAGTTGATGCCAACGCACAAACAATAGCCCACTAAACGCGCACTTGTGTAGGTTTTCTAAATAAAAATAAGTATCTTTGCAGCAAAAAGAAACGAAATGGGTATATTCGGGTTTTTCAACAAAAGCAAGAAAGAAACGCTAGACAAAGGCTTGGAAAAGACCAAGCAAAGCGTTTTTGGCAAGTTAACGCGTGCGATAGCCGGAAAGTCGAAGGTTGACGACGAGGTTCTCGACGACTTGGAGGAAATCCTAATCACATCCGACGTGGGCGTAGACACTACGTTGAAAATCATTGAGAGAATTGAAACACGCGTGGCTCGCGACAAGTACGTCTCAACAAGCGAACTTAACAACATCTTGAAAGAAGAGATTACTGCACTGCTTTCCGAGAACAACACGCAAGACAACGATAGTTGGGAACTCCCCGAAACGGGCAATCCATACGTGATACTCGTGGTGGGCGTGAACGGAGTGGGCAAAACAACCACCATAGGTAAGCTGGCCCACCAGTTTAAGCAGGCAGGAAAGAAGGTTTATCTTGGAGCCGCTGACACTTTCAGGGCTGCTGCCGTAGAGCAGATTTGCATCTGGGGCGAACGCGTTGGCGTGCCCGTGGTGAAACAACAGATGGGCTCCGACCCCGCATCGGTGGCGTTCGATACCCTCAGTTCGGCCAAAGCCAACGGCGCCGACGTGGTTATCATCGACACGGCAGGCCGATTACACAATAAGGTGGGACTGATGAACGAGTTGAAGAAGATAAAGGAAGTGATGAAAAAGGTGCTGCCCGAGGCTCCCAACGAAGTGTTATTGGTGCTAGATGGCTCAACCGGGCAGAACGCTTTCGAGCAAGCCAAGCAGTTTTCGGCCGTTACCAACATCACCGCATTGGCCATTACCAAACTCGACGGCACGGCCAAGGGGGGCGTGGTGATTGGCATCAGCGACCAATTAAAAGTTCCCGTAAAGTACATTGGCCTAGGCGAGGGTATGGAAGACCTACAACTCTTCAACCGCCAGCATTTCGTAGATTCGCTTTTCAATGAATAACTAAGGTTCCTGGGTTCGTAATTGGGTGAACTTGTGAGTTCTTCAATCTCCAAGTCCTTGTCCTTCTCGGTAACAAGTTCGTAAGCTTTTAAACGAGAGAAATGCCAGAAGGCATATTGGCCCGCGAACTTGCAAACTCATGAACTTACAATGAATAAACAGGGGCTAACATCCCCATTCGCCTTGCCAGAGCACCACTGCATTTGTGCCGTGCCTCTTCACTCCCCACGTTGTTCGTGCGGACAAGGCGACATTTCAACAAGTACTCAAACATTAGAATGAAAAAGAATCAGGTTGACATCATCACAATGGGGTGTTCAAAGAACCTCGTTGATAGTGAGTTGCTGATGAAGCAATTTGAAGCGAACGGATACCACTGCGTGCACGACAGCAAAAAACCAAATGGAGAAATAGTTGTTATCAACACATGTGGTTTCATAGAAAGTGCAAAAGAAGAGAGCATCAACACCATCTTAGAGTTTGCACAAGCCAAAGAAGAAGGGCGTTTAAAGCAGCTTTATGTGATGGGTTGCCTGTCGCAACGCTACCAAAAGGAGTTGGAACAGGAAATACCGCAGGTAGATAAGTTCTACGGCAAGTTCAATTACAAAAACTTGCTTAAAGATTTAGGAAAGGGTGTCATCGCATCGTGCAACGGAACGCGCAGCATTACCACGCCCCGCCACTATGCCTACCTGAAAATTAGCGAAGGTTGCGACCGCAGTTGTGCCTATTGTGCCATACCGCTTATCACGGGCAAGCACGTAAGCCGCCCCAAAGAAGAAATTCTTGAAGAGGTGCGCAGCTTGGTTTCGCAGGGCGTAAAAGAGTTTCAAATAATTGCCCAAGAGCTTACCTATTACGGTGTAGACCTCGATGGGCAACGCCAGATAACCGATTTGATTAGCGAAATGGCCGACATCGAGGGCGTGGAGTGGATAAGGTTGCACTATGCCTACCCCAATCAGTTCCCCCACAGCCTGCTCCAAGTCATCAAGAACAAGCCAAACGTGTGCAAATACATCGACATCGCCCTGCAACACATATCCGACAACATGCTCACGCGCATGCACCGACATGTTACCAAGGCTCAAACGATGGAACTGATAAAGCGTATTCGCGAAGAAATACCCGGCATTCACCTACGCACAACCTTGATGGTTGGATTTCCGGGAGAAACGGAAGACGATTTTAACGAGTTGCTCGACTTCGTAAAATGGGCGCGTTTCGAACGCATGGGTGCCTTTGCCTACTCTGAAGAGGACGGTACTTACAGCGCGAAACATTATGAAGACGACATACCAGACGAAGTGAAACAACGCCGACTGGACCAACTGATGGCCCTGCAACAAGATATCAGTGCGGAGGTAGAGGCCCAAAAGGTGGGCAAAACGCTCCGAGTGATTATCGACAGAAAGGAAGGCGACTACTATATAGGGAGAACGCAATGGTCTTCGCCAGAGGTAGACCCCGAAGTGCTTATCCCAGCAACGGTGAAATTGCTCGTTGGAAGTTTCTATAACGTGCGCATCACCGACAGTGAAGAATTTGACTTATATGGTGAAATAGAATGAACAACAAAGAGTTTATAACCGAACTAGCGCAACAAACGGGCTATACGCAGAACGTAACCCAAACCTTAGTGCGCAACGTCATCGACGAAATGGCTGTACGTTTCGACGAGGGCGACGTCGTTTCGATACCTGGATTCGGCACATTCGAAGTGAAAAAACGACTCGAACGCGTGGTGGTCAACCCGGCCACCCAGCAGCGCATGCTAGTTCCACCTAAACTCGTGTTGAATTTTAGGCCCACGGCTTCCATTAAGGAACGTCTCAAAAATGGAGGTGAAGATGAATAACAGAGTTGGTATCCGCGAGTTGGCAATGGCTCTTGTCAACAAAAACAAGCTTTCATTGAAAGAGGCCGAGAACTTTGTGGCAACAATGTTCGATACGCTTAACGTGGGATTGAACGACGATAAGCAAGTTAAGCTAAAAGGGCTTGGCACGTTTAAGGTGATGAGCGTTAGCGCGCGTAAGAGCGTCGACGTTAACACGGGCGAGCCGATAATCATTGATGGGCGCGACAAAATATCATTTACGCCCGACAGCACCATGAAAGATTTGGTGAACAAGCCCTTTGCACAATTCGATACGGTGGTTATAAACGATGGTGT
>CAUPVH010000206.1:0-4377 GCA_963514635.1 uncultured Prevotella sp.
GTTCGTAGGCATACAGGTAAATCATGTCGCCGCGACGAAAGTTCGGAAGGAAGTCGTCGGCCTGTTCAGGAACGTCGAACGTCAGCGTGTCCACCCCATTATAGCTGTTGCTTTTCTCTGCCTTTTGCAGTTTAAGGGCGGTAAAAATGTTTCCTGTTTCTCGTTTTTCGGCCAACGGCATGTTCCAAAGGTCGGCTCCGCTGTGGCCTTGCGTCTGTTGTGCGCCAACCTTTGCCAACAACTGTTCATTGTAAACGAAGGTAAGCATGCGGCAGACGTAGGCGCGTTCCAGTGTTTCTAGCTTATGCAGCGGTGTGGTTACGGCAGCAATTTGGGGTTCGAGATAACGATGATAGAAGGTAGAACATAGTTGGTTTTGGTTCAGCGTGTCGGGCGAAAGCTTGTCGATAACGCTGTCGAAGCCTTGTTGTGCAATGCCAAATTCTTGCGCCACAATCTCGTTGCGCAGGCGTATGGCCTCGTGAAAAAGGCGTTGCAGATAGGCCACCACCACCAATCCGCCAGGCAAAGGATATTTGGAATAAAGCAGACGGATGTCTACTTGATGGTTAGACAGGCGGAAGTTGTGGCGCAAAACGCCGTAATATAGCAGCAATTGCACATAATGGTCTTCTTTTTGAAAGCTGCCATACTCGTTGGGCTGGTTGCGTTGAATGTTGTAATTAGTGCCCGATTTCTGTTCCACCAGCAGTCGAAAGTCGCTTGTCATGAGGTCAACGCGACCTTGCAAACCCAGTTCTTCGCACACGAACGAGGGCTCGAGCAAGGCTTTCGAGCGGTCGAACCCCTCTTGTTCGTTATCGAAAAGGCGGTCTACAATCTCTTCAATGTTGTTGGCTTGGTTAACTGCCACCTCGCGAAAAGGCTCTCGCACGTTGAGGTCGGGGCAGGTGCAAAAGTCCATTGTGCGCTCTTTAAAGGTGTTGGTAAAGGTTTGTTGCCAGTCGTAATCGGTGTTGTTGTTAATGATGTCGTCTAGTGCTGCGCCCGCAAAGCTACCCACCAGTATGGCTTGCGAATTGGCATTGGCCCCCATTCTGTTGACGGTATAGGCCAAGGGGTGGTGTCCGTAATCGGTAAAGCAGCGTGCAATGGCACTGATGTCGAGCAGAAAGTCGGGCTCTATCACCACCAATCGCGGCAAAAGCGCATGGCCTTGCTTGGTGCAATCTAACAAATTGAGTTGCATTCCTATGCGGAGCAGGGGTTTAAGGTAGGCTTGTTCTTCTGTCTCTAAGTTCAGAACCATAGGCTCTTCATAGCTTTCGTGGTCTATTTTCACCATTATGCAGTTGCCGTCGCATTGGTCTACAATGCAGCGCAGGTAGCGAAAGTCCACGTGTCGCAACTCTTTTGGCGGCTTGTTTGTGGGGGCGATGCGCCCAACAAGCATGCTGGGGATGTGCTTGTTGTACACAGCCGACACGAAGATAGCTAGTGCCCTACAATGATATGGCACGTCTGCCGCGGGTATGGGCTGTGCCTTATTGCTCTCCCTACGCATCTGTTGTATGGCCACCACATCGCGCAGGGCGATGCGATGCCGTTTGCAAAGAAAGTCTACCTTGGAAAATAAATTGCCGAAGGCCTGTAAACTGTCTTGCAAAGCACCGTCGCAGGCCAGCGAAAGGGTGTCGTGCAGCTGCTTGTTGATGCTTTCGGGGTTTGTGGTTGACGTGGATAAAGTGTGGCCGATGCGGCGAAACAACTCGTCGGCGGTGATGTATGTGCGTGGGTTGGGCATGTTGCGCTGTGGTATTTAGCCAATGGTTAAGGGATGAGACATAAATTGGAAGACAAGCCGTGCGTTGTAAACGTAGAGATAGAGGACCAATGCCACAATTGCCCAGCGCAGCACAAGGGCGGGCTTGGCCGACAGACGCTTGAACATAAAGGCAATGGCAATGGGGATGATGAACAGCCAATGGGTGCCCATGATGTAGGCCTCGTTCAGCCCGAACCCCAGAATAATGTGCAAAAAAATGTCTACCCCCAGCCACGACAGGCAGAGCCAAAGCAGCCTTTGGCGCATGCCGCAAAGCAGTCCTGCAACGAAAAGCACCACCACGAAAGCCTCCACGGCGTAGAAAAACCAATGCTCGTAGTGCACAACAACAGGTCGCGAGATAAACAGATCTTCCAATAAATGGTCGCGATGCAGCTGTATGCTCTCGCCAAACACGTTTTCCACCACGCTCGTTAGTCGTGGCGTGTCCTTGTCGGTCCATTTAAGTACGGGGTCGTTGCCCATTGGTTTGCCGATAATTCGTTCCTTACGGGCCTCGTGCGCCACACTGCGCTTAATGGCATTGGGGTTCTTTTTTTGCACTTGCGCCTCAATCCTTGCCGACTCCTGCTCGCGTGGTAGCAGTTGTAGCGTGTATTGGGCATAGAAGGCGGCACCCAAAACAACTAGCGGTAACACGCCAGCCAACAGCAGGCGGCGTGGCTTAAAGAAGGCCTTACCCGTGCCGAAGAGGTCGGCCAAGAGTGTTTTTGCGCCGTTGCTAAGCGTTATGCCAGCCGTAAACAGCAACAGCAGTGCCGTTTGCCACCATGCCATGGCCTTGCCTTTGTTGGCTATATATAAGGTGAGGATGAGCAATAGCAACGAAAAGCAAAAGTGGTCGGGTAGCATGACGGCCAACATAATCGATGCAAACGAGAACAACAGCGCGGTAAGCGCAAGTGCATCTGCCAGCTTTAAGCCTATTTGCGAACGCAAAATGCGAAACAACAACACCGCGCTGAGGGTGGCACTGAGTGTTAGCAACATGGCCATGATGTAGATGGCGGCGTTGAAATCGAATTGCTTGATGATGGCATCGTTGAGCCAATAGAATGGTGCGAGCAACGGACCGAACAGCGGATGGCGCGAGAGTTCGTAGTATATTTTGCCGTTTGAAAGATAGATACACGAGTAGGCATCGTAGCCCGAAACATGGAACATCTCGTGAAACAGCACCCAATAGCCCCTAAATCCCACGCGTGTAAAAAGGTCGTGGTACTTATATAGGGTGAGCGCATTTTGCAATGCAAACACCAAGAAGGCCACTAGGGCCAGCGGTTTTTCTTCTTTTCTTAGTTTTAACATGTGTTCTAAGTATATGTTATGCGTGCCTTGCGGCTTGGGCTATGTGCCAAACGAGCCGTCTTTTAGAACCTGCCTTAAATGGTTTATATATGCAAATGTAGCATTTTTTATATAGAGAGGACCACATTATATCACAAAAAGTTCGGGCGGTATGTAATTTGCTTGCTGGCTTGTTAACTCGTTAACTTGTAAAGTTGACAACGCACAAACTCATAAACTTATAACCTTAAAAACTCCCTTACTAACTCACCAGTCCGAAATTTGTCTACTTTTCAGTAAGAATTTTAACATTAAAAGTGCCCTTTTTATCCACCAACTGCTCATCTTGCCGCAAAAATCCAATTCTCGCGAAGGTTTGTTTTGATGCAAAAAGGGGTTAGCCTGTGAATGCGGCAAAATGAATTTTTATTTAAAAGAACCGCCATTTGCACCTGTTTTTGGGCTATTTGCAGCAAAATGGCGTGCGTTTTGCCGCTAAACGCAGTGCATTTTGGTGCTAAATGCAGTGCGTTTTGGTGCTAAACGCAAGGTAAAATGGTGCTAAATGCAAGGCAAAATGGTGCTAAATGCAGTGCAAAATGCTGCTAAATGCAAGGCAAAAAGCATAAACATCTACTGCAAATGGTATAAACAAACCCTTTCGGACCATTAAAAACATGGCTCAAAAGGGCAAAATATCCATTAAAAAGTGGCATTTTAGGGGCTAAATGCAGGTTTTTGGGGGTGCAAAAACTAAGAACCAAACGCCAAATAGAAAGGCAAAATGGTGCTAAATGCAGCTGATGTTTTTAAAATTGGACGGAAAAAGAAATGCCCAAGGCTGCAAATAGCGGCCAATTGCTTGCTTTTTAGCCCGTATTTTCGCTAGAAGTGGGTGGTAAACGGGGTGTTGTTTGTAAAATATAATTACTTATTTATTGGTGTGCGCCTAGCTGTTGAGCAGATAATCTACCACAGAGTATAAGTTCCAAGCGTATAGCCAAAGGGTGAGCGAGCCAATGGCGATGCGCAGAAAGATGCGCTTTCGGCCTGTGGCAACTACGAAAAGGGCGGCCAAACCCAAAGGCAACACGTAGGCCCAATGGGCTGTCATGATGTACACCTCGTTAAGGCCGAAACCCAATCCCACGTGTAACACCCAGTCCATAGCGGCAAAGACCAGGGCCATGAGCAACAGATTGTTTCGCCGTCCCACCCAAAGGCCAGCCACAAAGAGCAGCACCAGCAACCCTTCGGCCACGTAATTGATGGCCCAACGATAG
>CAUPVH010000207.1:0-4370 GCA_963514635.1 uncultured Prevotella sp.
GGCCACGGCAGGGCGTGCTTGTGCATTGTCAATCAAAACACAAGCAAAAACACGCCCTGCCGCTAACCGTTAAGTGCCTTTGGCAAACTTATTTCACGATAAATTTAACCAGCAAACCGCGGTGGTCTGTGGGCCATGTGCCGCCTTTGGGCAGCAAGATGGGGTCGTCCCATTTATCTTGTGCAGGCTGCGAACGGCATACACAAACGTTTGGCCCAAATATCTGAGCTTGGTCTACTTCCATGCCACGACCCTTGTAATATATAAGGTCTATGCGTTCGCGTTCGTCAGCCTTTGGCGCCCAAGTAAGCTTCGACATGTCGACCGCGATGTTAAAACAAGGGTAAGTAAAGCCTGGATGAGTTACAGGGTTGCGGTATAACATGCGATAACTGTCCTTAAAACCCGCGCGTTGTAGCATTGTAGACACCGTCCAAGGTATGGCCATGCCGTTATGGTCGAACAGATTGGCCGTGGCATGTATCCAATCGAGGTGTGAAGGTTCGTTGAAATCACCGCCAAATACCACGCAACGACCAGCAGCAATGTCGTGGCGAGCCTCGTTAAGGAAGATTTGTACGGCGTTGTCGCGCCACGACAAGTCGTTAAGGCGCAGCACTTCTTCAATGCTTTCGGGCTTAGTTGTCTCTTTAAACGTGTTGCCGTCGTAGCCGCGAACGTTGTAATAGGCGCAATCCAGATGGTCAAGATGCCCTGTATACACAGCCACCTCAACGCCTTGAACCTTTGCCACCAGCTTATATATACTGCCATGATCGCGGTTTTCGGGAAAGACGGGCATCCAATCCATAATGGGATGCTTGCTAAGCAGTCCCGAATCCTTGCTACGGAACGAATAATAGGTTAGCCCTTTTTCTTTCAAAGCCTGACAAAGACGGTGAGTAAAGTCAACGTCATCGTAGTTGCGCACCTCGCTCAGCGTAACGAAGTCGGGCTGCAAATGTCGCAACTCGTTCACGATGGCTTCGAAACCGCCCTGTATTAACGTTCCTTCTTGCCAGATGTTCCATTGCAGAACCGTGAACTGAACTGCCCGCTTTGCTGCGCCTTGCGCATTCTTTTGTGCTGTTGCTGTGCAGACAAAGGCGACTAACAGCAAGATAATAACTAGTTTTTTCATTGCATTATATAATTAATGTTGTGTTCTTTTATGGAAAGAGAAAAACTTAAAGATGGAAAAGTAAAAGCGCGAAAAGGTGAAAGGATTGTTTCGCTTATTTACTTGTCCACTCGCCATCTAGTTAACTCGACAACTGAAAGAGCGAAAAGATTGTTTCGTCAATTATTTTATCAACTTGTCAACGCTTCAACAGAGATGACGAAAAAATAGCATTGCCTGTTCAACAGCCTGCTGGTTTATTTGTCAACTCGTCAACAGGAAAGGCGAAACGATGCTGACGCCCCTGCATAAGGGTGAAAGACGAAGATGAAACCCGCTTTTCGAGAAAGGGGAAAAGAGCATCGTAATTCAGAATAGTTTGAGAGACGAAGACTCCCAACGCTCATCATCTCACGGCCTTAAACCTAGATAACCACAGCTGTTCCGCTA
This sequence comes from uncultured Prevotella sp., assembly GCA_963514635.1. Lineage (GTDB taxonomy): Bacteria > Bacteroidota > Bacteroidia > Bacteroidales > Bacteroidaceae > Prevotella. The sequence goes on from CAUPVH010000207.1 coordinate 1,571, forward strand.
ACAGCCACCATGAGCATGGAGCCGTTTTGACCAACGGTTTCGTAATCTATGTCTACGCCAACAATGGCGTTGGCACCCATTTCTTCGGCGCGCCGTTGCATTTCGGCTAGCGAAGTGTCTTTGGCCTCGCGCAAAACTCTCTCGTACGAGCCGCTGCGTCCGCCGATAATGTCGCGGATGCCAGCCATGAAGTCTTTAAAAAGGTTGGCACCGATAATGGTTTCGCCTGTCACTACGCCCTTATACGCTTGTATGGGGCGTCCTTCGATAGTAGGGGTTGTGCTTATTAACATACGTCTTTATATTTAATAATGTGTTCGTTTCGAAACTTTCTGATTGCTTGGGCGTGATTTCATGCATTCGGTTAGCCTGCCTGTTACCTCATGGCAGCGGTTATATGCAAAACTTTTTTTACTTATCGTGTACAAAGATAAGAATATTTTTTGAGTTAAAGGCAAGTAAGTTGGTAAGTTTATGAGTTGGTAAGTTTACGAGTTGGTGAGTTGGTGAGTTTATGGTGATGCGTTGATGAGTAGGCAGGACTCTCAGTCATTCACTTAAAGGCAGAGGGTTTAGTTCCTTCACTCCTTATCTCTTGAAAGCAGTTCCAAACCAAGCGTGTCGTCAATTTGACATGCCGTTATGTCGTTTTGTCACCCTTCTTTTAGTTGGTACAGAACTTGTGTATAATCAGGTGTAAGCCAAGGCGAAAGCCAAAGCAAAGAGATAAACAACAAACAGAAACAACTTATAAATATAGGAGATATGATTATGTTACCAGTAATGAAAAGGAATTCTTGGTTGCCCGAAGTGTTCGACGACTTTTTGAACAGCAACCTTATGCCACGCGCCAACGCCACGGCTCCCGCCATCAATGTATTGGAGAACGACAAACAATATACCGTTGAGCTTGCCGCTCCTGGTTTAAAGAAGGAAGACTTCAGCGTAAACGTGAACGAAGACGGCAACCTCTCCATCAAGATGGAGCAGAAAAGCGAGTCGACCGACCAGAGCGAAAAGACGCATTACCTGCGTCGCGAGTTCAGTTACTCGAAGTACGAGCAGACATTGCTCTTGCCCGAAGACGTAAACCGCGAGGCTATCGCCGCTCGTGTAAACGATGGCGTGCTAACGGTAGACCTGCCTAAGGTGCAGAAGGAGGAACAAAAGCTGTTCCGCTCGATACAAGTAGACTAAGCTTGCGCCACAGCACAAAACGTTTTCGCTTAGCCAATGGCTAATACGTAGAGAGCGCGGTGTATGGCAAACTCTTCGACATGTTAACGTGCAAATTCGTTAACTTGTCAACAAAAAACAGAAAACTCGTAATTTTAGTTTGATTGATATTTAGTTTTTATTTGGTAGAATTAGTTTTCCGCAGGTCCGGCGACAGTGATGTCGTCGGACCATTTATTTGCGCATAACCCACAAAACAGACCAATAACCCCAACATCCAGGCAAGCCAATGTAACAACAAGGCGAGTTTTTTGGCAGAGCAATATGCCACATTTGTAAAGAAGTTTTCAGCTTATTTAAAAAAGTCCAACTAAAATTTGGTACTTTCAGTTATAATGTGTATTTTTGTAAATAGAATTATAAACTTCATATTTGGCGTTACACCGCGCGCCATTTTCTCACTTCTTCTATCCTAAGGCAAGCTGAGGAATGGCTGCAAAAATGGTTAATTGCCCATTCATAAAAATCTTTTTCACTACAAGAAACGTCCCGTATATTGCGTGAGCAACATACGGGACAATGTTTATTGGGACGTATGAGGAGAATGTTTGCGAAAGAAGGAGTTGAAGAGTTGACAAGTTAACGAGTGGACGAGAGAGTTGATAAGTTTCCAAGTTAACGAGAGGCCTTTAAGTTAACAAGGCAACAAGTTAACGGGTTAACAAGTTTGTAGGCGCAATCATCTTCTCACCTTTTCAGTCTTTCAACCTATCCCCTTTAAAAGTTGCAGCCATCTTTTCTCCTTAAACCTAAACAATATCCCCTAAAATTTGGGTTTATCCGAACTTATTCGTATTTTTGCAACAGACATTAATAATATATGCGTTTTGAAATAACAGAGATTGAAGACTTGTCGGGAAGCGAAGCGCATATCTACACTGTACGAATTGAAGGCGAAACCTACACCCTGCTGGAACAATTCTTTGAAGAAAACAAGATGTACGAAGAGGATCTAACCAAGATTTTAGACAAAATGATGGTTATGGCCAACCAAACGGGTTGTAAAAAAGACTTCTTTAAGGAGGGAGAAGGCGTATGGGCAGACGGAGTTGTGGCTCTTGCAGCAGGTAAACTGCGACTATATGGGATGTATTTCAACAATATGGTTGTACTGTTTGGTGCTGGCGGATATAAAGATGTAAGGGCTTACCAAGACGACCCACACCTAAACGCACGAGCAGAACAGATGAAACGCATCGCTTCCGAGATAAACAAAGCCATCCGCGAACGAACTATCAGAGTTAACGACGATGGCACACTTAACACTGAAGACTTTGAGCAATATGACTAAACTAATAAAAGCGCGAGGGAAACTCGCCGAGCTGCTTTCTCAAAACAAGGGGAAAGACCTCTCGAAGACCAAAAACAAAATGCTCTTAGCCGCAAAGCTGTGCGCGGCCTTGCGCAGTAAGGGCATTACGCAAAAGGCTTTTGCAGAGATGATGGGTAAAACAGAATCTGAAATATCAGATTGGTTGTCGGGCGAACGCAACTTTACGGTAGACACACTCACAGAGATAGAACAGGCACTGGGGGTTTCTCTTCTCAACAGTAAAAGCATGAA
>CAUPVH010000208.1:0-4365 GCA_963514635.1 uncultured Prevotella sp.
CCACAGTACCGCCGTTTCCGTGTTTATAATTGATGGCCTGAATGCAACGTCCGCTAGGTATATAGTACTTAGCCGTTGTCAGTTTGAGTGCCGTATTGTAGGGCAAGTCCATCGTCATTTGCACCAATCCCTTGCCAAAGGTACGTGTTCCCAGCACCACAGCCCGGTCTAAATCTTGCAGCGCGCCGCTAGTAATTTCGCTTGCGCTGGCCGAATTGCCATCTACAAGCACCACGATGGGCATCACCGTGTCGATAGGTTCAACCGTTGTGCGGTACTCGTGGTTAGAGCGTTGCAGCTTTCCGCGGTTGGCAACGATGAGTTTTCCTTTGGGTACGAACATGTTTACGATGCTCACAGCCTCCGATTCGGAGCCGCCGCCATTGCCGCGAAGGTCGAACACGAGGCTCTTCATGCCCTTTTGTTTAAGGTCGAGGAAGGCACGGCGCACCTCGCGCGAGCAGTTTTCGGTAAAGCCGGAGAGGTTGATGTAGCCCACGCCGTTGGGTTGCATGCCATAATAGGGCACGGCAGGCGACTGAATGGCCTTTCGGGTAACCTTAAACTTCATGACTTTGCCCGTTGATGGGCGTTTGATTTGCAGGATAAAGCTTGTTGCGGGGTCGCCCCTTAGGTGGTCGCTAACATAAGATTGGTCTTTCTTGGTCATGTCTTCGTTGTCGATGGCCAAGATGATGTCGCCCTTTTTCAGTCCCACTTCGGCAGCAGGCATGTTCTCGTAGGGCTCTTCTATGATGACACGTTTGAGCTGACTGTTGTACTTGATGATGGCACCGATACCTCCGTATTTACCCGTAATCATGAATTTAAGGTCTTTCACCTTGTCTTCGGGATAGTACACGGTGTAAGGGTCCAGGGCTTTAAGCATGGCATTGACGCCCGTTCCCACCGTTTGGTTAGCGTTAAGCGTGTCTACATACATCATATCGAGGTTTTTGTAGATAGCGTTAAAAATGTTAAGGTTCTTGGCCACATCGAAGTTGTGGTCTCGATCGTTTTGCGCCGCTGCTGTACAGGCGGTGGCGGCTAGGCATAATGCGATGAATGTCTTCCTCATTGTAAATAGGTTTGTTCTGTTTTACAAAATTACGACATTAAGATTACCTAGCGTTATCTTTATTCCTATTTTATTATAAAATCGAGAAAAAACTATTTTTTTCGCGAAAACATTTGGCAGTTTCATCAAAAGTCAGTACCTTTGCAACCGCAAACAAGCAAAAATGCTTCAATAGCTCAGTTGGTTAGAGCACCTGACTGTTAATCAGGGGGTCGTTGGTTCAAGCCCATCTTGAAGCGCAAAAAGGGAATTACTTCGGTAGTTCCTTTTTTCTTTTTCACCCCGCTTGGGATAGGTCCGGGCAAACCATGCAGGCCATAAAGCTTGCCTAAACAATGAGAAGCGCAACCCCTGGCAGAAAGAAAAACACCCCTAACCCCAACAACCCATGCGAGATACACGCCCGCAGGCCATACGGACTAAAAGCAAAACGCCAAACGAAGTCAACCCACCACTGCACAGAAAAGCATCCCCCAAAAGCAACACTTTGCAGGCCACAACTGAAAGGCAACGCAAAAAAAGACGCATTTTTTAGGCCACACACCGCACATATTAAAAAAAGAAGTGTTATTTTTGCAAATTGTTAGTATTGTTTTGATAGAACGACATTGTGGAGAAAACCATAGACATAGACAATATCCTTAAAAGCAAGATGGGCGACAAGGCTCGTCTTGTGCCCCGTCCGTTGGCAAGATGGCTTAAACACATCGTGCACCAAGACGAGGTGAACGGTTTTCTTTGGGACAACCGCGAGCTCGTGGGCGTTGACTGGTTGGAAGCTTGCGTAAGCTATCTAGACCTAACGTTAAACGTGCGCGGCATGGAAAATCTACCTGCCAAAGACGACGGCCGACTGTACACCTTCGTATCTAACCACCCATTGGGCGGCATCGACGGCGTGGCACTTGGCGCTATCGTGGGCAAGCACTACGACGGCAACTTCCGTTATTTGGTTAACGACCTGCTGATGAACCTGCCCGGCTTGGCTCCGCTATGTATTCCTATCAACAAAACAGGCAACCAAAGTCGCGCTTTCCCTGCTATGGTAGAGGCTGGATTCAAGTCGCAGCAGCACATGATGATGTTCCCTGCTGGCCTTTGCAGCCGAAGAACGAAGGGCGAAATACGCGACATTCCATGGACAAAGACGTTCATCGCCAAGAGCGTAGAAACACAAAGAGACGTGGTGCCCATACATTTCGGCGGTCAGAACTCCAACTTTTTCTATCGTTTGGCAAACGCCTGCAAACGTCTGGGCATCAAGTTCAACGTGGCCATGCTGTTCCTTGTAGACGAAATGTATAAGAACAGGCACAAAACCTTTAACGTAACCATCGGCAAACCAATTCCGTGGCAAACGTTCGACAAGAGCCGAACGCCCCAGCAATGGGCACAAGCGGTGCAAAACTTGGTGTACCAACTGCCCACTAACAACCAAACCAACGACTTAACCCCTAAGCCATAAACCATAACCGAAGGAAGAATGGAAGAAAAAATCATCCAACCCGTTGAAAGGGAACTGCTGAGAAGCGAACTCAAGCCCAACAAACAATTGCGCCTGACGAACAAGAGCAATAACGAGATATACATCGTTACTGCCCAAGACTCGCCTAACGTGATGCGAGAGATTGGCCGACTGCGGGAGATTGCGTTCAGAAACGCCGGCGGCGGAACGGGAAAGGCATTGGACATCGACGAGTTCGACACGATGGAAGGCGGATATAAGCAGCTCATTGTGTGGAATCCCGATGCCGAAGACATCATTGGGGGATACAGATTTATATACGGAACAGACTGGAAGATGAACGCCGACGGGCAACCGCTGTTGGCAACAAGCCACATGTTCAAGTTCTCCAACCGGTTTCTCACCGACTATATGCCGTATACGGTGGAGCTTGGCCGTTCGTTTGTGGCCGTAGAATACCAAAGCATTCGCAAGGGAACGAAGAGTATCTTTGCGCTAGACAACCTTTGGGACGGACTGGGCGCGCTGACGGTTATCAATCCTAAGCTGAAATACTTCTTCGGAAAGATGACGATGTACCCCTCGTACATTCGTCGCGGCAGAGACATGATACTCTATTTCCTAAAAAAACACTTCGACGATAAGGAGAATTTAATTACGCCGATGAAACCCCTTATCATCGAAACCGACCCGAAAGAGCTGGAAACACTGTTCTCGGCAGACGACTTTAAAGAGGATTATAAGATATTGAACCGCGAAATTCGCGCGCTGGGATATAACATTCCGCCGTTGGTTAACGCCTACATGGGGCTTAGTCCTACGATGAAACTCTTCGGAACGGCCATCAACTATGGTTTCGGCGACGTTGAAGAAACGGGCATCCTCATCGCCGTTGACGAGATTTTGGAAGAGAAACGCGTGCGCCACATCGACAGTTTCATTGCCGAAAACCGAGAAACGCTGGAACTGACAACGGGACAAAACAAGATAATATATAAGGAGAGAGCTTAGGAGTGAACAATAGATGCGCACACATCGCGCGTCCTTTCACTCGTCCGCTTGTTAACTTTGGCTAGCGAAAACGAGCCTTGTAAAACGTTTTGCTCTCGCCTATCTGTCAATGCAACAACGACAATTAATTATAAAAGAGGAGGAGAGTTGCAATGAAATCCCAATTAAAAGACATCCTGCTCGCCATTTCGTGGGCAGACCTTTCCAAAACATACTTTGGCAAATCGAACTCATGGCTCTACCATAAGCTCGATGGTATAGACGGGAATAAGAAACCGATAGAGTTTAACGAGCAAGAGAAAGCCCAGCTTAAAGGCGCATTGGTAGACCTTGCCGACCGCATTCGGCGAGCCGCCGACAATATACAATAAGCCTCGGTTGTATCACACCGTTGAACAAAAGCCGCCATTGGGCTTGTGGCGCACCCATAACCTCTCAACAAAATGAGAGGTTATTTTATTGAAGATAATGTGCAACTTGATCTTTTTGCCTTATACGGTATAAGGCTTTTACAACAAGACTCTCTCTAAATACACAATCGGCCACGCCATTGGAAACCCAATGCGTGGCCGGTTGCTTTTGGTCGGGATGAGGCGACTCGAACGCCCGACCCCTACGTCCCGAACGTAGTGCGCTACCAACTGCGCTACATCCCGATGCCAAACGAATGCCAATGACGAACCGCAACATTGCTTACGCAACTGGCCTTCTTCGCTTAAATGCGGTGCAAAGGTATTGCAAAAATCTGAATAACGTGCAAATGACGAGAAAATATTAAAGAAAATGCAGAGAATATTTGCCAGTTACACAA